>JAUVRU010000257.1 GCA_030597485.1 Anaerolineae bacterium | reverse complement strand
GACAAGGTCCGGCTTGATCTTGCTGGCAATCTCGAAATTGGCCTGACTGCGTTCCACCATCTCCTCCATCGACCGGCCACTGGCATAGCCCGTTGACCCACCACGCGTGATCCCGGCGTGAAAGATGAAGATGTCCGGTGCTGCTTCCTTGATCAGCCTTTCCGTATCCTCCTCGTTGAACGCGTAGCCAATCGCCAACAGGTCAAGATCGTGGGCGATGTTGAGCATGTCGATTTCCATCTGATAGCCCAGGCCGGTTTCTTCCAGCGTCCTGCGGAATTCCCCATCGAACCAGGCTACCGTGGGGAAGTTGTGAACCCCGGAAAAGCCTATGTGCCTGATGTCTTCCAGGAACAGACGCATATCGCGCAGCACATCCACGCCGTTCAGGCCGGCGACAACAGGCACCTCAGCGACCTGTGGCAGGACCTCCCGGCGCCCAACTTGATACACCATGTCATTGGCATCCGCCATCGGAAGCATGCCGGCCAACGAGCCGTAGCCCTGCATACGGAAGTAGCCCGTGTTGTAGACACCCAGAATGTCCACACCACCTCGCTCGATGAACTTGGCCGCGATGCCGTTGCCGGCTCCGGTCATGACCAGCGGTTTGCCCTGTTTGATCTCGGCCCGCAGACGATCCAGGAACTCCTGGCGCGAATAGCGTCTGGCCATTCTTATCCTCCCCCTACCTGTGCCACACTAATCTTGCTGCCGCCCTTCGATAAGAGAGAGCAACAACTCAGCTGCCTCGGTGGCGAAGGCCGGGTCATCAATGTGCGTGTCGCGCTCGATGACCCGGATGTTCTTGGGCAGGCCCGCCCGCAGCTCGGCCACAAAAGCTGCATCTGCCGCCGGGTCATAGAAGGCTCCCCCCGCGACAGCGTAGCTGTCATAGCCAGCCGTGGGAATCAAGAAGACGGCCTCATCCATGGTGTGCTGCAGCCGGCGGGCCATCTCCTTGCCCACCGCCGCCATCTCTTCCTCGTTCAGGCGCAGGTCGGTGATCTGGGGGCTGTGTCGCACCAGCGTGCGGCCCTGGTACTTCTCGGGGACCGTCTCCGGCTCATTGAACACCAACACCTCCAAGGCACCCGGGCACAGTACCTGCGGTATTCCCATCTTGCCGGCGGTGGTCAGTCGATCGGGCCCGCCAGCCAACAGCGCATCGTGCATCTCGTTGGACACCTCGATGGTGGAATAGTCCAGCACCGCCCCGATGATCCCCTCCCGCATCATCTGCTCCATGGCCCGCCCGCCCGGCCCGATGGCGTGGAAGGTCAATGTCTCGTACCCCGCCTCCTCCAGCACCTCGGCGGCCTTCATGGCACCGGTGGTCGTGATCCCCACCGTGGTGATGGCGACTGCCGGCCTCTCACCCCGCTCCAACTGCACGTCCACATTGGCCATGCCACACACAGCACCGGCAGCATTGGCCAGGACCTTGCGCGTGACTGGGTTCAATCCCATGATGTCGGTCACTGAGAACATCATGGTGATGTCCTTTATGTCAACCCAAGGGGCCACGTTGCCAGATGCCATGGTGGAGACCATCACCTTGGGCACCCCGTAGGGCAAAAAACGCATCACCGCGGTGCTCAGGGTGGTTCCCTGGGTACCGCCCATGGCCACGATGCCGTGCGCCTTCCCCCCGGCCACCAGCTCAGACACGATCTTGGTGGCACCGGCCGCCATGACCGGCGCTGCCACCTCTCGGGACGGGTTCTTAAGCATCTCGTCCAGCGACATGCCCCCGGCTTCGGCTACCTGCTGCCGGGTGACATCCGCCCGGGCAGCCGCTGTGCCCACGACCCCGGTGTCAACCACCAGCGCTCTGTCACCCAGAACTTCGATCTGTTCACGCAGGTATTGAGCCTCGGGCCCTTTTGTGTCCAGGGTAGCCAGCACGACGACTGTTTTGCCGCTCATGGTAGGCCATCTCCTTTTCAGTACAGTGACGTTGGCGATAGGTCACCAACTAGTTCTCCGCCACAACCAGTCCCACTTCCGTATCAAATACCCGCGACTTCTCCCAGCTACCCTTGTTCTCTTCCACAAACTGGATATGCCCAGGGGCTGCCTGATACCGATCGTGGGCTGCCTAGTCAGCAAACAGCACAAGGAGCCCCACATCAAAATCTCGATCGTTGACGGGGCGAGCGAGATCCATGGCCAGCGTACCGCCGGCCAAAGCAACGATTCCTGGGTGATGGGCGAGGTCCTTCTTGCAGGCATCGACCAAGTGTTCCTTGGCAGATTCGGAATTGTCGATCAGTGTGAAGTAGACGTTGGGAGCTATCACCTGTCCTCCCCCATTATCGCACCTTCCGCTTGCCGAACACCGGATCACCCGCCGGGACCGGCGGCATCTGCCAGGCTCCCGAGAACGGCACCCCTTCATCGCGATCCATAATTATGTCCAACACGTAGGGCCGCCCGGACTTGACCGCCCGATCCAGCGCCGGCGCCAGGTCTTGGGGGTCCTTCACCTGTTCTCCCTCCGCACCGCATGCCTTGGCCCACATGGCGAAGTCCGGATTATACAGTTCACCCTTCTTGTGGACGGCGAACGTGGTGGCAATCTCCTTGCCATCGAAGTAGCCATCTTGCAAGCCCCTGATCGCCCCCCAACAGTAGTCGTTCAAGACCACCCAGATGACCGGAAGGTCATATTCAACCGCGGTGGCCACCACGTGCGGCACCATCATGAAAGAGCCGTCGCCGCAGATACACACGTTGGGACGGGACGGATCGGCCACACTGGCCCCAAGCGGCGCCGAAGCCGCCCACCCCATGGCGTTCATCCCCCCGGCCGCCTGATGGGTGTATGGCTGTAGCGTTCTCCACTGCTGAACAACCCATCCTCCAGCATTGCCGGCATCAATGAAAACGGCCGCGTTGTCCGGCAACGCTCTGCGCAGTTCATCAAGCGTTCGATCAAACTGGATCGGCGTCTTGTCAGAGACGCGCCGAGGTTCCAGGAAGGTCTCCCATTCAGCCCTGGCTTCATCCAACTCCGCCGTCCAGGTCTTCAAATCCGGCTTGGACCGATTCTTGCTCTCCGCCAGCATCTGCTGCAACACCATCTTGCAGTCCCCCATGATACCCACCGCCACCGGATAGTTGCGGCCGATCTCCTGAGGATCAATGTCCACCTGGACCAGCTGGGTGGGAGGGATGTTATACGTACAGCCCGGCAGCCAGGAACTGGTATGCAGATCGGAGAAGCGGCAGCCCAGGGCCAGGATGACGTCGGCCATACGTGCCGCCTCATTGGCCGGATGCGGCCCGAAGGCTCCGGCAGCGCCCAGCGCCAGCGGAGCGTCTTCTGGAATCAACCCTTTCCCCAGCGCCGAAGTGATCACCGGGATGCCCAATCCTCTGGCCAGTGCCTGCAGCTCATCCCACGCCTCAGACAGCTGCACACCGTGACCGGCCAGGATCAGTGGTCGTTCGCAACCGAGCAGCAAATCCATCGCCTGCGACACCGCCGCCGGGTTCCCCTGCACCCGGCAGTCGACCGGACGGGTCCATTGTGCCGGCTCCCGCAACTCCACATCCGCCGTCTCGACCAACATGTCGTAGGCTACGTCGACGTTCACCGGTCCCCGTCGCCCGCTGAGCATGGTCTTGAAAGCCAACGCCAGCACCTTGGGCATCATGTCAACGCGAGTGACCTGGAAAGTCTGTTTCACGTAGTGGCGTATGACGGACGGGAAGTCACATTCCCGCTGCCGGTACAGTTCCTGCAAGGCACCCGAGTTAAACTGCGTCGTGGCCACATCGCCGGTGATAGAGAAGAACGGAACAGAGTCAGAATAGGCCTCAGCCAGAGCGATGAGCAGGTTGATTGAGCCCGGGCCGGACGAGGTGAAGGTAGCTGCCGGCCTGTGAGAGACCCGGTAATAGCCGTCAGCCATAAACCCGGCCACTTGTTCATGGCGAACCATCATCAGCTCTATCTTGTCAGGGTAGTCATACCCCGCGTCCAGCAAACCCAAAACACCGTGGCCGGCCACCCCAAATAGATGAGTGACCCCTTCCTTGACCAGGTAGTTGGCGATCATCTGTCCGCCGGTGTACTTCGGCATGGTATCCCCTCCCGTGAGGTGTCTGTGTGAATCTTTTCATTGCCACCCTCCCGCAGACTCTATTCCAGCGGGAGGGTATATCATTGACTCCACTAAAACAAAGGAGAGATTTACCGCAGAGCACGCAGAGTCCGCAGAGATTTCATAAGGTTTTCTTTGCGTTCTTGGCGGTCTCGGCGGTGAGAAGATACTTTCTTCAGACGAGTCATCATTACGATGTGTGAGCTATTGAATGGCGGGTGGTGCCGCGATCAGCCTACCGGCACCCCATCAGGCACTGGGCCGGTCAGGCCATCACCTTCCTGGCAAAGGCCAGCCCCTCTGTGGCCAGCATGTCCGCGCTGGGAGCCGGTGGTCGCCAGATAGCCGCGGCCCGCGCGATCTCCTT
>JAUVRU010000117.1 GCA_030597485.1 Anaerolineae bacterium | reverse complement strand
GGGTCTGGCCAGTGGTCCACAGCCTGCAGGGCCTTTCGAGGCGGCCGGCGCGAACGCAAGCCGGGTCGGTGGCTCTTCCTGGTTCATAGCCGAAGTGGACACGCCCAGGAACGTGGGACAGCATGCGTCCGTGGCCGTCGATCCCTTCACCGGTGTTACCTACGTCAGCTACTTTGACGACACGTACGACGACTTGCGGATGGCCGCATACGTGGGCTCTGGCGGCCACTGCGGCGAAGGCAGCGACTGGTATTGCGAGACGGTAGATAGCGGCGGGAACGTCGGCACGTACAGTTCAATTGCAGTTGAGCTGGGGTATGTCTTTATCGCCTACCACGACGCCACCGATGGCAGTCTCAAGGTCGCCATGTCACACGACGCCAGCCACGCGGTGTGGGATATCCATACGGTCTTTAGCATGAGCCCCCCGAGCACTACCGCCGGATTGTACACGTCGGTGAAACTCCCTTCCTTCGGTGCGGTACAGGTTGCCTTCCACTGCAATCAAACCATCGGTCCTGACCTTCTGCGGCTCGCCACATTCGTGGGCTCTGGTGGCAACTGTGGTCCAGGTGAAGAAAATGACCAGGCGTGGGAGTGCGGTACGATACGTTTTGTTGAGGGGACCGGGCACTATTCATCTCTGGCGCTGGACGGGGACGGGTACGCGCACATTGCCTACTACAACGCGTCTGACAGTCACCTCTGGTATGCGACGTCCAGAACCGGAAGCAACTGCGGCCCGGACAACAACTGGACCTGTATACCCGTAACCGGCTCGACCACGGATGCAGGCCGGTATGCTTCGCTGTACGTGGACGATGGCAACCAATACCACATAGCCTACTACGACGCCACCACTGACAAGCTGAAATACGCTCATCAAGTGGCCACAGGCGGCAACTGTGGAGTCTTGGGGTCGGCGCAATGTGACGAAATCGCACCGATGGCAGAGGACTCTCACCCGGTCGGAATCTCAATGGCACAGGATGCCGCCGGCTACCCGGTAATCGCCTACCAGTCGCCAGGTGGTTCCCTGAATCTGGCGCGGCCGGTTGCCGCCGTGGGTCTGCCCGCCGGCGGGGGTAATTGTGGCCCGGGCGGTCCGGACCGCACGGGGTACTGCGAGGCGCTAGGGCACGGGGAGCCGTACACTCCATTCCGCGGCGCTGACTTTGTTTCGGTTCACGTCAGCTCCTCCGGGCTGGCAACCATCGCCTACAACGGCTTTGTCACGCCTTCTGACGGCAATCTCCGGGTCGCCTTCCAGCGAAGGCGGTTCCCCCGGCCGCTGGTCGTGAAGAGCCAATAGGCGGGACGGCCAGGGCGTCGTGGCGGCGCCACAGACGTTCAATCAGAGAAACAGCAGCATCCGTGGAGGAGGAAGGACCAGGCTCTGTCGTCTCGCAAAGGAAGGATTTGACAAGCTGCAAAACACAGCTCCCGTCTAGGATTGCGCTGGAGCAAGGCTGTCTGTCAAGCGTGGATCTGAAGATGATGAGCTTCTTCCCGGATTTCGCTGAAGAAATAACTGACCCGAGGAAGGAGCAGATCACGATCCAGCACATGCTGCAGATGCGCGCCGGATACCCATTCGACTCCACTGGCCACTATGGCGATATCCTCTATCTCAGCGGCAACTGGCTTTGGGTGCCTCCCCTGGTTGATTTTCCACTGGTCAGCGATCCGGGAACCGAGGGCAACTATTGCAGTGTGACGTCCCATCTCCTGGGGGTCGTCGTGCAACGGGCGTGCGAAACCGATCTCAAATCATACGCTCAGGAGCATCTTCTCTCGCCGATTGCCGCCGAGGTGGGCGATTGGACCACCGATGCGGACAACTACAACTGGGGCTGGGGGGAGATCTACGTTACGGCTCGTGATATGGCCAAGTTCGGCCTGTCATATCTGGACGACGGCGAATACGAGGGGAATCAAGTGCTCTCAGCTGATTGGGTCAGGGATTCCCTACAGAGGTACTCGGAGGGTGCAAATATTTCTGGGTGGTTACCCGGCATAACGAGCAGATATGGCTACTTTCGTGACCTTGGGTATGGTTATCAGTGGTGGTCCGGCAGGGCAGGCGACCGCTATTTCAACTACACATCGGGTCATGGCGGACAGCATGTTGTCTTGCTGGATGAGCTCGACATGGTCATTGTTACTGCCGCGGATCCGTTTTGGCAGGAACATGATGACCAATCATGGAAGCACCAATCGGCCGTCGTCGAGCTGGTGGGTGAGTTCATCAACTCATTACCGAGTGAGTGACGGGCAACCCAGCGTGACGTTTCGGCTGGCTCGCAACGCGCTGCCCCTGTCCCTAGGCCAGGGGTCTAGGGAGAGCCGGAGTGGCCAGCCCACGATCAGCGGTTGCGCGATGCTGGTCTTGGGCTGGCCCATTCGTGGTTTTCGCTGGTTGCGGAGTGAACTCCGCTATGAGTTTTCAGCCCTGCAAGGGTGGCGACATGGCGTGCGCGCTCCGCGGGTCGCTTGAGGGCACAGATGTCGCCACCTGGCATACGTAGAATGGCACGAGGGGTTGAGTTCGCTTCTGAATCTCGGCCCCGTTTGTATTGGCTTCAGGGTTCGCCAGAATCTCGAGTCTATCACGCCACTCCTGGTGTCTGCCTGTGTCCCGCCAGGCTGCTCGGAGCCGGCAGTGCTTCATTGGGCAACTGGCGTCCGGTATCTTGTGGCAGACGACTGATGATCCCCTGCTGTGAGAAGCCGCCTCGAATCCCATGAACTGTATCTGGTCCTTCTCCCCCCGAAAGCGGCCTCTCCAGGGAGCGCGCCTTGCTGACAGTTGTGCTGGTCAATTTACCAACTTTGTCAACACATGCTATGATTGCGAAATGGCTGACTGACTGCAGCAGGAATATTGAATCATGCTGCTCCCTGTATTCTCTATGAATGACTCTACTCAGGAAACTCGGTTTCTTGGAGATGATTTGGGATCACGGCCCACTTATGCCTTCAGAACAGGCCGATTTGTGGGTATGCATGTCAAGAAACCGAGTTTTTTATGCATTTTCCCCCACAAATGGGCGGCAGAAACCTTTCTTCAGACGAGCCATGGAACAAGCTCGGAATTCGGTGACGTGTGACGTTGGGTGATACTCCTGTCTGATGTTTTTGCGCCGGAAACGCCGGGTGGGGGCATCGGGAGAGGTTGAAGGTGGGTCTGGCGGCTGGCCCTGGGTGGCAGCCGCTTTTTTGTATGTGTCGGGTGGCAGGCGGAAGATCATCAGAGTCAGAGTCCGGAAAGTGGACTCTCACGGGCAAGAGGGGGGATGGATCAGCGGAGTTGGAGTTCGGAAAGTGGACTATTGGGGCCAAAATCGGGGCTGGATCAACGGGTTTTGTCATGTTTGCAGGGCATTGGGTGGATGATCCCCTTCTGCCGCTTGTTGTAACAGACCAGGGTCCGGGAATGAAGAGGTGATAATCTTATTATAGCACAAATGTTCGGAAAGCATCACGCCTGAAGGTTAAAATTTTGGGGACTAGATCGAATTTGGTGTAGAACGGATGGGGATGGTTGCGGTTGATGGCTATGGGGATGCTTCTGCGGAGAGCAGTGGAGCATCCCTTGATGCGGAACGGGTCTCGACAGTGTCTCTCTTGACCAGTTTGGGTGAAAACACCTGGACCATGATGGCTAGGGCACTTGGGCAGCCACGTCGGGCTGCCCCTACCGGCATGACAGGGAGACCGTGGTAGGGGCGACCCTCCGTGGTCGCCCAGATGGAGGGCAATGTCGAGATATCGCCGCTGGCGATTACGTTGAAATGTCAACAGAACCTAGTGGAAAGTCGAGCCACCTCCCGATCCTCAAGGCGCAATAACGCCAGGCACCTGACGGGTGCCTGGCATTTGAACCGGTACCAGTTATCATGTCCCTGTGGATGTCGCTATAGCCCCAACCCCTCTGCCACACCCGCGCCATAGGCCGGGTCAGCCCTGGTAAAGTGTCCCACCATCTTTTCCTGGATCGTTTGGGGTACGTCCTTGAGGGTGCCCACGATGTTGGCAATGAGTCGCTCCTGTTCGTCGAGCGGCATCAGGCGGAACAGGATTCCGGGCTGGATATAGTCGTCGTCTACGCCACGCTTCTGCTCATAACGGTCGGCATCGCCGGAGATCTTGAGCGGCGGCTCGGCATAAGCGGGATCCGCTTCGGGGCCACCGAAGGTGTTGGGCTCGTAGTTCACGGCTGGTCCCGCGTTGCCATCGAACCTCATAAAGCCGTCGCGCTGGTAGTTGTGTGTTTCAACCTTCGGGCGGTTGATCGGCAGCGCCTCATAGTTCGCACCCAGGCGGTATCGATGCGCATCGGCGTAGGCAAAGATGCGCGCCTGCAGCATCTTGCAGGGAGAGAAGGAGATGCCAGGCACCACGTTTGCCGGCGAGAAAGCCGACTGCTCGACCTCGGCAAAGTAGTTCTCGGGATTGCGATTCAGCTCCAGCACGCCGACTTCGTAGAGGGGATAGTCCCCGTGGGGCCAGACCTTGGTCAGATCGAAGGGATTCCAACGGTACGTCTCGGCCTCGACCTCTGGCATAATCTGTACATAGAAGGTCCACTTTGGGTAGTCGCCGCGTTCGATGGCCTCGAATAGCTGCCCGGTGTGATAGTCGGGATCCTGGCCTGCCATGAGATCGCCTTCTTCCTGGGTCATGCACTTGATCCCCTGTTGCGTCTTGAAGTGGAACTTGACCCAGAAGCGTTCATCCTGCGCATTGATAAAGCTATAGGTGTGGCTCCCATAGCCGTTCATGTAGGGGATGCCCGCGGGAATGCCGCGATCCGAGAACAGAATGGTCACCTGGTGCAGCGCTTCAGGAACCTGCGCCCAAAAATCCCACCACATGACCGGGGATCTCAGGTTGGTCTGCGGGACACGTTTCTGCGTGTGGATAAAGTCGGGGAATTTCATCGCATCCCGGATAAAGAAGGTGGGCGTGTTGTTCCCGACCAGATCCCAGTTGCCCTCTTCGGTGTAGAACTTGAGGGCAAAGCCCCTGACATCACGGACCGTGTCCGCAGAGCCCTTCTCGCCGGCCACTGTGGAAAAGCGGCCGAACATTTCGGTCTTTTTGCCCACTTCCGAGAATAGCCTGGCCTTGGTGTACCGGCTAATGTCGTTGGTCACGGTCAGGACCCCGTGGGCCCCGGCTGCTTTGGCATGGACCACGCGTTCCGGGATGCGTTCGCGGTTGAAGTGGGCCAGCTTGTCAAGCAGTTGATGGTCCTGCATCAGCGTTGGGCCTCGCTCTCCGGCAGTGAGCGAGGTCTGGTTGTCACTGACAGGTATGCCTGCGGCTGTTGTCAAAGTTTTCCGTTCAGTCATTGTGTTTCTCCTTTCGCTTGAGCGCGGTCTCCCACGCAGCAAGATCAATTGATCTGGCGAGCAGCCGTATTATGCTCAATAGGACCCAATCGTCCCTTGCCTGACGGTTTCCTCATGCTGGTGCGGCGATATTCCCTCCTTTCCGGACTCGACAGTCCCCCGGAGCCGGCGTGCTATCGGAACAAAGGCCCCCAGAGCGCAGAAAAAGAAGATGGCGCACAGGCAGGCCTATTCACGGTCCTGGCAGTCCGGGCAGATGCCGTACAGGTCAAGCCGGTGGCTCACGATCTGGAAGCCTGATTGCTGGGCTGCCTCTTGGAGCAGGTTCTGGGCCATGCCAACCTCGAGGTCCATGATCTTTCGGCAGCGCACACAGATCACGTGCGGGTGAGGGTAGGGCTTGTTTCCGTCATACCGGTTGTCGTCGTCGCTGAAGCCAAGCTCCAACACTTCATCCAGGTCCTTCAGCAGGTTCAGCGTCTTGTAGATCGTGCCTGGACTCGTCGTCGGGAACTGCTCTTGGAGCCGGTCGTACAGGTGTGAGGCGCTGGGATGCCCGTCGCTGGCAGCAAGGAGACGCATCAGGGCCACACGTTGAGGCGTCAGCCGGTACTCACGCTCCCGGAGTTTGTTCACCAGTTCCTCAAACCTAGCTTGCGGATCGGCCATAATCATCCCATCTGTGAGCCCGCTCTCTATAGAGAGTCACTCTCTATAGAGAGTATAATACATCTGAAGTGGCTTGTCAAATTCCGGTCCCCGTGAAAAAGACCTGCCTACTGCCCGAGGTAAGCGGGTCTTGTCTTTGACGTGAGGGGGTTCAGAAGTTCTGAACCGTCGTCCAGACTTTCCACACCTTGCCCACGATGCCCGGTCCAACTTGTAGGGTGGGCTTTCGGGGTTGCCAACCTGAGGGCGTGGCGGCGGCGCAGGCGGGAGGGGCTGGCTGTGGCGGGTGGTGGGAGTTTGAATCACTGAGGGCACTGATCGTACTGAATACACTGAAAAGATGTGGAATAGGCTTGGAATTCGGTGAAACGTGAAGTTGGGTGATACTCGCGCATGATCTCGGTGCGCCGGAACGTCGTGGTGTGGGCATCGGGATCTTTTTCTGGGGTTCAATATCGGGCATCGGGAGAGGGAGACGGTGGGTGTGGCGGCTGGTGGGAATTTGAATCACTGAAAGTGCTGAGCGGACTGAATGCACTGAAAAGGTGTGGAATTCGGTGACGTGTGACATTGGGTGATACTCCTGTCTGATGTTTGTGCGCCGGAAACGTCCTGGTGTGGGCATCGGGAGCGATTAAAGGTGGGTGGGGCGGCTGGTGGGAATTTGAATCACTGATAGCACTGAGCGGACTGAATACACTGAAAAGGTATGGAATAGGCTTGGAAT
>JAUVRU010000331.1 GCA_030597485.1 Anaerolineae bacterium | reverse complement strand
TCGGTTTATGCGTGGCCCCAGCCGCCGGTCGATAGGGCATGGCGCATTGGCGGAACGCGCGCTGTTGCCTATGATCCCCGCCGGGGATGAGTTCCCCTACACCCTGCGGCTGGTGTCAGAAGTCCTCTCGTCCAACGGTTCCACCTCTATGGGCAGCGTGTGTGGCAGCACGCTGTCGTTGATGGACGCAGGGGTGCCCATCAAAGCACCGGTGAGTGGCATCGCCATGGGGTTGATCTCCGAAGGTGACCGCTACGCGATCCTGACCGACATTCAAGGGTTGGAAGATGCGCTGGGAGACATGGATTTCAAAGTAGCTGGAACCCGCCGGGGTATTACCGCCCTGCAAATGGACATCAAGATCCGTGGACTGAGCTACCAAATCCTGGAGGAGGCGTTGGCTCAGGCTCGCGAAGGCCGGCTGCACATCCTTGACCGCATGCTGGAGACCATTGACAAGCCGAGGGAGGACCTTTCTTCCTATGCCCCGAGGATCATCACCATTCACGTTGAACCGGACAAGATCGGTCGCATCATCGGCCCAGGTGGCAAGATGATCCGGGCCATTCAGGATGAAACCGGCGTCAAGATTGACATTGAGGATGACGGTTCTGTGTTCATCGCATCAGCCGACGCCGATGCCAGCACGCGTGCCATCGAAATGGTGCAGACTCTGATAGAAGAAGCGGAAGTTGGCAAGATTTACACAGGAAAGGTAGTGCGCACCACCGACTTCGGTGCATTCGTGGAGATCCTGCCCGGCACCGACGGCCTGGTCCACATCAGTCAGCTGGCAGACTACCGCGTGGCCAGCGTGGAGGACGTGGTACGCGTGGGGGACGAGATCATGGTCATGGTGGTTAGCATTGGCCCCGAAGGCAAGATCCGTCTCTCTCGCCAGGCGGTGTTGGAGGGTTGGACTCTAGAGCAAGCAATCGAAAGCGACCGACGTCGCCCTTCCAGCCGTGGCAGCCGTGACCGTGGCAGCAGCAGGAGCCGGCCCCGCTGATCATAGCATCTCGTGATAGGAATACTATGACGGAGTCTTCTGATCCGCAATCACCTGGGCCTGCGCAGTCGTCGGCAATGACGGAGGAATCCCTGTCCGAACAAGAACGGGTCGGGCAGGAGACACCTCCCGTTCTGCCGGACCTCCCCAACGTGCCAGGTACGCATTTCTCTGCCCAACAGATGGATGAGCTGCGGGAAAGCGGACTGATTGGTCATCCATCTCCCGAACTGTCGGAAGAGCATCTCTCTGTGGGGCGGTTCGTTGCCCGCGGCTTGCGTGGCCTGCTTGAGACGATAGCGCCGGCGATCATCCTTGCGCTCGTCACCAATCTGTTCCTGGCCCAGGCGACCCGTGTCTACGGCCAGAGCATGGAACCCAACCTGCATTCCGACCAGCGATTGGTGGTAGAGAAACTCTCCTACAGCCAATGGCTGCGCCTCCGCTCCCCGCAACGGGGCGATGTGGTGGTGGTCCGGGTCGAAGGAAGTTCCGATCTGCTCATCAAGCGGGTGGTTGGCCTGCCGGGTGATCAGGTGGAGATCCGGGACGATCAGCTTCTCGTCAACCATGAACCGCTCACGGAGCCGTATGTGACTCAGCCTACCTACGGGAGCTACGGGCCGGTGGACGTGCCACCACTACACCTGTTCGTGATGGGAGACAATCGCAACTTCTCCAATGACTCGCGCACCTTCGGCCCGGTGCCTATGAAAGACGTGGTGGGCCGCGCATGGCTCTCGTACTGGCCTCCTGATCAGTGGGGATTGGTACAGTAGAACACGGCCTAGCCATCATCTCTCGTGGAGAAGTAGTTTAGCCATCTCTCCGGGCAGCAGCTGCCTGCTCGCTGTCTTGCATCTCTGTGGTGCCTGTCATATGTGCGCGTCCTCAATGCAGAGGCGACCGATTCAGTCGCCTCTAGTATATTCGGGAGAATGGCAAAGGAGAGTCCTGAATCGCTCGCTGTGCTGCCGACATGACTCGACCTGACACCACGATTGAGGCAATACTGTTCGACCTGGATGGCACGCTTATCGACACCGATGACCACACGGTGAAGCTGCTGACCCGTCGCCTTACCCCTCTGGCACGCCTGTTGTCCTTCGACGCCAATGGCCTGGCCCGTCGCATTATGATGTGGGCCGAAACGCCAGGAAATGCGCTGGTTACTCTTCTTGACAGGGTGGGGCTGGACGACAACGTGTTTGCCATGAGCGATACACTACATCGCTGGCGAGGATTGTACCCCCGGCATAACGTCCCCTTGATCCCTGGCGTGGACACGGTACTGCGGGCTCTGATTGAGCACTATCGTCTGGCGATTGTTACCACCCGGGGCAGCCGTGATGCCCAGGCCTTCTTGGCACAACACAACCTGGCGTCGCTGTTCGATGTTGTTGTCACCCGCGAGAGCACCCGCCGCCTCAAGCCGCACCCTGAGCCTATACAATTTGCCGCCCAGTGTCTCAATCTGTCACCCCAGTCCTGCGCCATGGTAGGCGACACGGTGGTTGACGTTCGCTCTGCACGGGCAGCCGGGGCCAAGGCCGTGGCAGTGCTGTGCGGTTTTGGGGAACGGGACGAGCTGGAAAAGGAGGGAGCCTATGCAATTCTAACCAGTACCGCTGCCATACCAGACGTCTTCTTGCCCAGCGAACTTCGGCACCTGCCATCCACATCTGGAAGCGGAGGAGAAGCAAACTCGTAGTGACGGTGCGGACTTGACCCACACCCTGGACCTCATCCCTGTCTTCCGTCCAAGGTCCTGTAAGCCCATCCCTGAGTCCGCTGAAGTAACGAGGATCTTACCGCTCACCTGCCCCTGCGCTGCCGCGCAGCGGCGGTGCCAGGGGGAGCGCGCAGAGTTCGCGGAGATTTCATAAGATTTATTAAGGTTTTCTCACCTATCTGTCCCAGTCCCCCCTCCTCACACCGGACGTGCGGCTTTCCTGAAAGATCCCGCCTTGGACATTCACAAAGGTGCATTCCCTCGCTTGGCCTGTTGGCACAGATTCGCCTTCAGAACAGAGAGTGTTTCCGCAGTCGAGCCAATGCTCAAGCGGTTCTCCATCCATCTCGTGTGAAACACGCTTCCAGTAAGTGGGTTCTGTGTTGCTCTACGACTATCGAACCAGGATGTTCGGTATGGCCACCTGGTTGCCTTCATATTCGATCTCCAGCATGGGCCACCCCGGAGCGACCGACTTGAGGCTGGCTCCCTGCTCGTCCACCAGCATCAGCTCCTCACTCTTGGCGCCGGCGACGGTCATGTACCAGGTGAACGCCATGTTGGGCTTGACCACTTCCTCTGGATCCTGGCAGCGCTCAAAGTAGCTGGGCTGGTAGCCAGACGGGCCTCCATGCCAATGAACTGTGCGCTCCTGGGGATAACCCAGCGACTCGAAGAGGCTGAAGCACAGCTCAAGCAACGACGACAGCTTCACGCCGGGGCGTATGCTAGCTACCATCGCCGCCTGCATGGTCGCCACCGCCTGGAAACGGCGCGGAATGTCGTCGGGCGGCTCTCCGAAGTAGACCATGCGGCTGTTCGGCACGTGCAGCCCCCACTTGGAGCTACACGAGGCCAGCAATACCGCTTTCTCAATTGGCTTGTCGCTAGGGACCGCATGCCGGTAGTGCCGGATGCGCTCATCCGAGCCCACGAACATACAGCACCCTTCAAAGCCACGTTCCAGGTACAGCTTCCACATATGGGCGAATACGGGGCGCTCGGTCATGCCCGGCTCCACCCAATGAGCGAGCTGGTGCACAATCTCTCCACTTTCCAGACTGACCGCGGCGTAGCGTTCCATCTCCTCGGGTGCGAACGGCTCGTGCAGCGCCGTGACGGCTGGGCTGATGTTGTCCGTGCCGGGGATCGGGCTGTCGGCAGCAAC
>JAUVRU010000360.1 GCA_030597485.1 Anaerolineae bacterium | reverse complement strand
CCAGCAATCTCAACCGTACCTCCAGCATCCACGAATCTGACAAGGATGTCCACACAGTGTATAATTGGCTGGATCACCAGGGACCTCCGACCAGGGCAGAGGCTTGACCAGTGCCTATCCGGCATCAAGTACGATCAGGTCAACCCCAGCCTGGCAGAATCCTAGCCCGTTCGAGGGACAGATGATGAGTAATTTATTGGAGCTCAGACAGCTCTGCGTCGAGGTGGACGGCAAGGAGCTGCTGCACGACATCAACATGACCATCCCCCGGGGGGAGGTTCACGCCCTGCTGGGGCCAAATGGGAGCGGCAAGACCTCGCTCATGATGACCATCATGGGGTTTTCGGGCTACCACGTGTGTCGAGGACAGATCCTCTTCGACGGAGAGGACATCACCGGCCTCGACCTCACCGGCAGAGCCCGGCTGGGTATCGGCATCGCCCAACAGCGCCCGCCGACCATCACCGGCGTCAAGCTGCGAGACATCCTCGAGTACGTCAGCAACGGTAATTCCTGGCGAACGGACCAGGTGGAGGCGTTGGTGAAGAAATCCGGCACCGAGCGGTTTCTCGACCGCGACATCAACGCCGGCCTGTCGGGAGGCGAGATCAAACGCTCCGAACTGATGCAGCTGTTGGTTTCGCGTCCCAGATTCAGCATGATGGACGAGCCAGATTCGGGCGTAGACCTGGAATCCCTCTCCCTGGTGGGCGGCCTGATCAACGAGCTCTTCTCCAAGGATCTAGATCATCCGGCCAAGAGGCGATCGGGCATCATCATCACCCACACCGGCCACATCCTGAACTACATACAGGCCGACAAGGCACACATCCTGTTGAACGGACGCATTGCCTGCTCCGGCAACCCCCGTCTGATGCTGCAGACCGTCGGCGAGCGCGGCTACGAGGAGTGCGCGATCTGCATGCGGGAGGCAGCGTAACCCATGGCAGACCTGATCGCACCCCAGCAGATCCAACAGGAAGACGCGACCGCTCTGGCCGATGTCGGCGTGGACACCAGCGAGCAAGACCGATCGGCCACCTACGTGCTGCGCGACCACCTGCCCCTGTGCGTGGTCACCTACATCGATGGCCTGGAGATGTTGCCCATCGCCCAAGCGCTGGAGAAGTACGACTGGCTGCGTGAGGACTACTTCTGGAAGGCCGTGGCGGCGGACAAGGATGACATCACCGCCCAGGTGGCCGCTGACCCGGAGCCGCAGGGATATTTCATCCGGGTCAAGAGGGGAGTCAAGATCAAGTCGCCGGCCCAAGCTGCCCTGTACATGGCCCACGCCGGCACCTCCCAGAAGGTCCACAACGTGGTGATCCTGGAGGAGGACAGCGAACTGCACCTCATCACCGGCTGCACCACCGCCCACCAGGTGAGAAGCGGACTCCACCTGGCGGCCAGCGAGATGTACATCGGCAAGAACGCCACCCTGACCAACACCATGGTCCACAGCTGGGGCCCCGAGGTGGTGATACGCCCCCGGGCGGCCACCGTGGTCGACGACGGCGGTCGATTCATCAGCAACTACGTCGCGCTGCGACCCGGTCTGGACATACAGAGCAATCCCCACACCTACCTCAACGGCAGGGGGGCTTCGGCCAAGTATCTGACCATTATCCTCGGCTCCAAGGGGTCAATCGTCGACACTGGCGGCGAGGTATACCTGAACGGTGAGGGCTCCAGCGCTGAGCTGGCCCACCGGGGGGTTTGCACCGGTGGCCAGATCTATCAGCGTGGGTTCCTGGTCGGCAACGCCCCCTGCCGGGCACACGTGGACTGCGCCGGCATGCTGCTGGACGCCGGCGAGGCGGGCTTCATCGAATCCATTCCCGGCCTGAGATCCCTGCATCCAGAGGCACAGATGAGCCGCGAGGCCAGCGTGGGCAAGATCGCCCCCGCCCAGGTCGAGTACCTGCAATCGCGTGGCATGGAAGAGCGTGACGCCGTCTCCATGATCATCCGCGGTTTCCTGGACGCCGACATCGAGGGTCTCGGTGCCGAACTCGACGCCGGCATTGCGGAAATCGTTGAGCTGGCCGGTCACGGCGAGTAACCTGGTGCCGCCGACGAACGGGGAACACACATTTCAAGTCCAGGGGATGGATTGCGCCGACTGCGCCCGCACCCTGGAAAAGGGAATCGATGGGCTGGATGGCGTCCAGCTGTGTGAGCTGAGGGCCGCCACCGAGAGGATGCGCGTCGTAGGCCAGGTCACCCGCGACGACGTGATCGCCCGGGTGCGCGAACTGGGTGACGATGTGGGGGAGCGGCCGGCGGAAGGGGACAGCCACGCCCAAGACACGCAGCCGCCCGGCTTCTTGCAGTATATGTGGCAGCGCCGCGACACCCGGCTGGCGCTCGTGGGCGCGTTGCTGGTTCTCCCCGGGTTCATCTTCAACGAAATCCTGGGCCTGCACCTGCCAGTCTTTCACGCTACCTCGATCGCGGCGTTCATCACCGCCGGAGTGCCCATCTTCCGCAGCGCCGTGCAGTCCGTCCGCATCAGCCGCCAGGTCAATGTCAACGTCCTGATGACCATCGCCGGCATCGGCGCCGTCATCATCGGCGCATACACCGAGGCCGCCATGGTGATCGTCCTGTTCGCCATCGGCGAGGCCCTGGAAGGCTACACGGCCGGTTGCGCCCGCCACGCCATCCGTTCCCTGATGCAGGTCGTCCCCAATCAGGCCACCCTCCTGCACCGGCACCCCAGTCACAGCCGCCAGGAATGGGAACAGCCGGTCGAGAAGCGGGTGAAAGTTGAGCAGCTGGGCATAGGCGACCTGATCCTGGTCAGGCCCGGCGAGCGCATTCCCATGGACGGCCGGGTGGTGGCCGGCGCTTCGTCGGTCAATCAGGCGCCCATCACCGGCGAGAGCCGCCTGGTGGAGAAAGCCGTCGGCTCCGACGTGTTGGCCAGCAGCATCAACGGTGAGGGGTCGCTGGAGATCGAGGTGACCCACCTGGTCGCCGACAATACCATCAGCCGCCTGATAAAGATGGTGGAGGAGGCCCAGGAGACGCGGGCCCCCACCCAGCGCTTCGTGGATCGGTTTGCCCGCTATTACACCCCGGCTGTGGTCGGGCTGGCAGCATTGGCAGCCGTGGTTCCGCCCCTGTTCTTCGGTCAGCCCTTCCTGAACCCGGATCCCGGCACCTTCGGCTGGCTCTACCGGGGCTTGGCGCTGCTGGTCATCAGCTGCCCCTGCGCGCTGGTAATCAGCACGCCGGTCAGCATCATCAGCGCCATCAGCAACGCTTCGCGCCGCGGCGTGCTGTTCAAGGGAGGCGCGTTTGTCGAATCCCTGGGCCGTGTCAAGGCCATCGCGTTCGACAAGACCGGCACCCTCACCCAGGGCAGGCCGGGGGTGGTCGCCGTGCGCTCTGTCAATCACCAGCCAGCGCCGGCCGTCCCCTCCCCACGGGGGGATGCCACCGGATGGACTTTGGGAGACGGGGCCGAACGCTGCCACGACTGCGACGACCTGTTGGCATTGGCCGCCGCCGTCGAGCGGCACAGCGAACATCCCATCGCCCACGCCGTCGTCGCCGAGGCCACCCGCTATGGACTTCACGACCGATACCCTCCCGCCAAAATGGTGACGGCGCTGACCGGCCGCGGCGTGACCGGCCAGGTGCAGGGACGCCAGGTGATGATCGGCAGCCAT
>JAUVRU010000430.1 GCA_030597485.1 Anaerolineae bacterium | reverse complement strand
CCTCAAGAATGTCATCGGACAGCCAATAGCCACTTGTGCGCATCTCCTCCAGCAACGAGCATACGGCCGGAATCAGCTCTGCTTCCTTGGCTCGGATCAACACACCAATCGTGCCCGTCATTGCCAAATCAAGGCGGCGGGCAGCATCACGACCCAGGCGATCATCAATCAGCAATAGCGTGTTGTGCAGGTAAGATAGTGCCACTGCCCGTCGCTCATCAGGGTCAAGGCGTAGTGTGGCAGTCTGGACCTCCGGAGCCAGCGAAGGGACTTGAGTGACCTCTACGAACTCCCGAAAAGGCAATATCCAGACGGGCAGACTCAGTACCGCTCTTGGCCAGCAACTCCCGATGGACGATAGGTGGGATGAACACGTGCTCAAACAACTGCTCCAACAAGGACAGTCGGTCCACCTTGGCCAGCGCGATTAGCGGTCCGGTGTCGCTGACCACCGTCACGGTGACGCCTTTCTTGCCGCTTCCAGGTCGGCCTGCAGCTCAGCCTTCAGTTCCTCGCGTGGGTAGTTGAACGCGGAGACCCGATAGCGACCACACGTCTCAAGAAACTCTACACGCGATAGCCCAGCTAGCTCCGCCGCTTTGCCTGCCGACATCTTTCCCAGCTCGAACATCTTCAAGGCAGCCATGAGGCGAAACTGTGCGTTCATCTCTTCAGGTGTCGCCTGCACGGCTGATTCCAGATCATCAGGATATTCGAGAGTTATCTGTGCCACGAGCCACCTCCTCTCGACCGGAGTCCCGATCGCATCTCATAGTTTACCACAAATCTGACGCCGCATCTAGTGATAGTTCCCCGTCACACCAGCGCCAGCAGCCCGGCCAGGCCAACCAGGACCACCAGCCCACACACCTGGGGGATGCCCAGCACCGGCACCAGCAGGGTGACGGTCAGCCCGGCACCCAGACACCCGCCCACCAAGTCGGCCCCATAGAGCATGCCGGCGGCGCTATCGGCCCGCCCCCGCACCAACACTACCGCCAAGGGAAACGCCATCCCCGGCAGAAAGGCAGCCACCAGCGCCAACAGCAGGAAGACCCCCACCGGCGCCGGGACCGGCAGCGTCAGGACCAGCAGAAAGACACCGCTGCAAACGGCCACGCCCACCTGCAAGCCCAGCAACACCCGCCTGGCCTGGCCTTCCACATCGGCAGGCCAGCGCCCCAGCAGCCAGTTGCTGGCGGCCGCGCCCAGCGCCAGCCCGGCCATGGTGGCGGTGATGATCAGGCTCACCCGGGCGTAGATCGTGCCGTACAGCACCTGAAAGCCGAACAGGATCAGTACCGTCAGCATCATCTCAGCCAGGCCCACACAGGCGATGGTTATCGTCACCGACCATTTGCGTCGCCAGCGCGCCAGCAGCACCACCACCGCCAAGGGCACGGCTATCCATCCCAGGCTGGCGACGCCGCCACTTTCGAACGGCTGGCGCAGCTGGGGGTAGAAACGCGAAAGCCACAAGGCCAGATCATAGTAGTAGCAGATGGGGGTCAAGTCCTGGTTCAGAGGCACGCCCCAGGTGGCCTCCAGCTGTCGCTGGCCGCCGACAAAACGATCGGTGGTGAGGACGTATTCGACGTAGCTGGGAGTCACCCAGCGGGTCTCTATGCCCCGCTCCCCCAGCCGTCCCGCCAGCACGGCCGGATCGGTCTCCAGCGGGATATCCGAGGCCAGGAAGAAGTTGTAATCGCCGGAGGTGAGCGCCACCACCTCCGGGAAGATGCTTCGTAACGTGTGGTAGACGCTGCCGTTGCGCCGGGCCAATTCCGGGCTCCAGTAGTTCTCGGCCGAGGGCAGCCCCAGGGCAAAGACGCCTCCCGGACGAAGAATGGCTTGCGCTTCCCCGAAGAACTCGCGGGTGTAGAAGCGGTTGAGCGCGCCCGTCGCCGGTGGTGGTAGATCGAGGATGATGACGTCGAAGGTGTGGGGTGCCGTCTGGACGTAGCGGCGGCCATCGGTTAGCACCAACGATACCCGGGAATCGTTCAGGATGGCCACATCCTCCGCTGGCAGCTGGGCCCGGGCTGCTTCAATGAGCTGGGGATCGCGCTCCACATAGGTAATTTCCGTGACCGGATGCTTAAGCGCCTCCCGTACATCGCCAGCCACACCACCGCCCACCAGCAACACGCGGTCCGGGTCGGGATGCGCCAGCAAGGGGAAGTGAGCCACCTCCTCGGCGAAGACACTCTGCGACTCGAAGGACAGCAGACCATCCTGGAAGAAAGCACGCTGCCCATCCCGTGCCTCAATCACAAGGCGCCCGTAAGGCGAGTCGGCGGCGAACACCAGGTCCGACCATTGCCAGCGCAGGGTGGTCAGATGGAGCCTGCTGCCCACCCGCAGGGCGACAGCCGCGAGGGAGACCCCCAGCGGGACCAGGAGCAGGCGCACCCGGGCAAGAGAAGGGGAAAGACCCAGATAGGCCGCCACCCCCAGATTGACCGCTCCCACCAGCAGAGCCGTCTGGAATGGGTCCAGCCACCGGATGAAGACGAAGCTGAACAGCGCCCCGCCCATCACGGCGCCGGCGCCTTCCCAGGCATAGCCGTGGCCGGCCCGGCCGCCCCGCTCGACCATCAGATGCACGCCCAAGGTGAACAGGAAGCCGGCCAGCAGACAGAGCGGCGCCGGGACGAGCACCACGGCGCCCACCATGGGCCCAAACTCGACGAAGGCACCCGGCGTAACATCCAGAATGATGCGCGCGCCCCGAACCACGGCGATCTGCAGCACCAGCAACAGGGCACAAAGCGCCAACCCAACGGCGAAGGTCGTCGTCCCCAAGCGGGACCGGGGAGCGCCCTCACCACGGTGTGTGACCAGCCGCCCCAGCCCCCACGAACCGGCCGCCACCCACGCCAGCCAGGCCATCAGCGCCAGCCCGTAGAGCAGCTCGTTGCCGTAGAAAGTGGCCACCAGCTCACGCATCAGCACCACCTGAGCGATGGTGGCGGTGAAACCGAGGGCGACCAACCCAAGTATGATTGCTCTCACCTTATCCTCAGCACAACTCGTCCGAAAAAAGCGTCTTCTCACCGAAGAGAACGCTGAGCGCGCAGCCTGTCCCCTGATGGCGCGCATGGCAGGTGAATTCTCGCTGCTCACCTCAAGGAATCCGGGCGATAGGCCTCCTCTACCGGAAGACTTCGCTGTGAGATCGAACACGGCCTGCTTGGTAATCCCCACGCGCTTCACGGATGCTCTCAAGGTACTCGGGACTGACGGCAGCCAACAGGTCTTCGATGAAGGACT
>JAUVRU010000488.1 GCA_030597485.1 Anaerolineae bacterium | reverse complement strand
CGCGGCAGCCGGGATCAGTGCAGACTATGTATCTAATGCCCGTTCATAGGTCTCTATCGTCTCACGCGCTGTCCGCTCCCAGACGAACCCGGCAGCCTGCGACCGTCCTCTGGCCACCGCTTCCTTGCGCCAGGATGCATCGCCCCACGCCCGCCGCATACTCTCAGTCAACTGTGTTTCATCGTCGGGAGGCACCAATAAGGCAGCATCGCCGGCCACCTCGGGCAGCGAGGCCACATTGCTGGTCACCACCGGCGTTCCACAAGCCATCGCCTCCAGCACCGGAAGACCGAAGCCCTCATACCGTGAGGGATAGACGAACAGATCAGCAGCATTGTACAGCAGGGGCAGGTCCGCCGAAATCACATAGCCCGGGAAGACGATCTCGGACGTCAATCCCAGACCCTCAACAACGGCGAAGATCTGGTGGTAGTGCCAACCCTTGCCACCAGCCACCGCCGACTTGGGTGGCGCGGGATCAGCCTTCCGCCACTGGGCGTAGGCCCGAATCAGCATCTCCACATTCTTTCGCGGTTCCAGGGTGCCCAGAAACAGCACGAAACGGTCGGGCAGGCCCTGCTGGCAGCGAAAGCGCTCCACCTCACCTCTCGATAGCGGCCGAAACCCCGCCTCGACCCCACAGTACACGACATCAACTCGATCGGCCGGCACCCCCAGAAAGTGTACCACATCTCGTTTGGTGCTCTCAGAGATGGCGATGACCCGTCGTGCACGACGGGCGGATACCGCTGTGAACTTGCTCAGATACCACCGGTTCCAGGGGCGGAACGCCTCCGGATACCGCAGAAAACTGAGGTCATAGACCGTGACCACAAAGGGACAGGGCGCAACCAGAGGGCCCACGAAGGCCATGGCGTGCAGCAGATCAACCTGGCTCCGGCGCAGCACAAACGGCTGCGCCATCTGCTCCCAGAGGATACGGCCCAGCGGACCGTGCGTCGGCCAGTTGGTGTAGCAGAGGGAAAGTTGTCCATCAGTGTAACCCCGCTCACCAAGAAACACGGTGTAGTGATGGGATGAACCGACGTCTCCCAAACCCTGCAGCAGATGGTAGATGTACGAGTTTATGCCGGCTCCCCGGTAACTGTGACCCAGAGAAAGCAATTGGGCATTCAGCCCAACGTGCATGGATGATATGCGCGTACCCATCTAGCTCGCGTTTCACCTCTTGCCACAGCCACCGTTCCGCTGCCAATGCTGTTCCCTCTCACCCTCATCGTACCACAAACAACACCCCGTAGCAAGCCCTCGCGAATGACTGCCCGCCGCGAACATCCCCCCTCCGGACCAAGAGCGCGAAGAAGCCAGGGAAACGGATGGTTGACAATTGAGCCTGGAATCGCTAGAATAAGCATGAGTGATTCCACGTCCTGATCAGAAGACAGTCGCCAAGGATGCACAGGCGACCACTGGTTCTTCACGAAAGGAGACCACGCAATGAGACTCATATATCGCAGGATCCTGGCAAGTGCGACACTGGTTCTGCTGCTTCTGCTGGTCCTGCTGGTGGCAAGTTCCAGTGCTGAAGGCATGTCCGGCGGACAGGTTGTTATCGAGGCCGACCAGACTGTTGAGGACGACCCATACGTGAGTGCCGACGAGCTGATCATAGACGGCACCGTGAAAGGTGATGTGCTGACCCTCGCCCGGAGCGTCACCGTCAACGGCACGATCGAAGGGGATCTGATTGCGGGTGCCCAGGCGATCATCATCAACGGCCTGGTGGCCGACGATGCCCGCCTCGGGGGCCAGGCGGTGGTTCTGGGCAAGGACGGCGAGGTTGGCGACGATGTTATGGTCGGCAGCTTCAGTCTGGAGACGAAACCGGGCAGCAGCATCGGCGGCGATCTGTGGTTCGGCGCGTACCAGGCCCTGTTGGCGGGCGAGATATCGGGAGATGTCCTCGGTGGCGGCGGCGGCATCCAGATAGACGGTCAGGTGAATGGCAACGTGGACATTGAGGTAGGCGACCCCAGCGAAGCGCCACCGTTTCCTTTCACCCAGTTCATGCCCGAACTGCCTGGCGGTGTGACCATTCCCAACGTGGGGACAGGGTTGACCGTTGACCAGGGAGCCGCAATTGGGGGGACGTTGTCATACACGAGTGGGTCTGAAGCGGATATTGCCAGCGGCACAGTCTCTGGCCCTGTCACCCACCAAGAACCGGTGATTGAAGAGGAGGAAGCACCACCCCCTCCCGGCGCCGCCTTCGCCAGCTGGCTGTGGGCCTGCTGATGGTGTGGCTGTTGCCGGCCTGGCTGGCCCGGTCATCCGAGGCGCTGCGGGCCAAACCCTGGCCCAGCCTGGGCTGGGGGGCACTCAGTCCCTTTGCATTGCTCGTCGTTCTGGTCGCCACCCTGATCGTGATCCTGGCCATCGCCTTGCTCATCCGGTTTGTGATCGGACCGGCCACGCTGGTGACGATGTTGCTGGGATCAGTGGCTGGCACGTTGACTCTGGCTTATCTTCTCCTGACGTTCTACGTTGCCGCTCTGGTGACCGGCTACACCCTGAGCCAGATGGGCCTGTCGCGAATCAACGCGGACCTGCCTGCTCGCAGGCTGTGGGTGATGATTGTGGGCGTCCTGATCGTCTGGGCCGTGACGCTCATCCCCGTGGTCGGCACCCTCATCGGGCTGGTGCTGGCACTGTTCGGGCTCGGCGCCATCTGGGTGGCCGTCCGCTCTCACTGGCGCCAGGCGACGCCAGATGCTGAGCCGTTGCCCGCCGCATGAGCAGGAGCAGACACGGCCGGTTGCAGATTGGATAGCAGCATCCACCCGGCACACCCGAAAAGGTGGATGGGGGAATCCCTGCCGAGCACAGTCCACCCAGGGAGCTCGGGCTTGCGCCGGAGACAGGGTGTCAGCAGCCATCGATGCCCTGTCTCCCCATCCGCCGGATCACGT
>JAUVRU010000281.1 GCA_030597485.1 Anaerolineae bacterium | reverse complement strand
GAGACGTTCGAGATACAGGTGAAGGCTCGGCTTGATGAGCCAGAAGACTTGTTGGCCAGATTGGTTGAGCCGGACCTGAGCATTGTCAGGTCGTCGGTGCGCAACCAGTACGATACATATTTCCTCTTCGAGGACAGGGAACAAGGCCGGCTGCGTTATCGGGAGGACGAGGTTCTCAGCCAGGAGGGAAAGGTGCACGGCGTGTTCTACACGGTCACGCTGATGGGACCGGCCCGCGAGCGGGAGTATGACAATTCGGTGGTGCTTACCCGGTCACGCTACACGGCGCCGGCGGACCGCAGCCTGCGATTCTACAGCGAGTACTTCAAGGCGGATGAGAAGCGGCAGGTGGTGAAGCACCGCCGTCGCTATCACATCCTCTACCAGGACACCGACTTCGCCATCAACGTGGATCGGGTGAGGGCATCAGGAGAGGAAACCTATTACCTGGAGATCAAGAGCCGGACCTGGTCGGCTCGGGACGCAGAACACAAGGCGGAGCTCATCGGCGAGCTGATGGACCTGCTAGGCACCAGACCGGAAGACCGCCTGAAATCAGAGTACGTTGATTCTGTCGCGGCGCCCGGAGAGGCTCGCCATCAAGGGAGGTGAACAATTCCTTTGACAAATCCTCCCATCTGCCACATAATCCCGGCTGAAGTTTGATGACTCATATGAGGAAACGTCTTCTCACCGCGGCCCGTCCTGCCCGCACTTGGCCGGCGTGGCGGCCCGTCCTGGCTCGCGCCAGCGGGCCAGGGAGCCAGGACGGGCAGATGGCTCGCGCCAGCGGGCCAGGGAGAACGCTGCGGCAAACCTTCTCTTTTTTCAGTGGAGTCTTTGATTGGTTGCGGCGCAGCTGTTGATAGGCAGGGGGTAGTTTCTGAGGTGGATCGAGGTCGGCTTTACCGAACGGAGGGGTTGATCCTGCACCGCACCGATTTCGGTGAGGCCGATCGTCTGTTGACTGTCTACACACCACGCTATGGCCTGTTGCGTTTGCTGGCCAAGGGTGCTCGCAAACCGACCAGCCGCAAGGCAGGCCATGTGGAACCATTCACCTGCGTCAATCTGCTGGTGGCGCGGGGACGTAACCTGGACATTGTGTCACAGGTGGAGACGCTGGAACCCTTCCGCCGGCTGCGCGAAAACCTGGAACTCGCCAGTCTGTCTTACTACGTGGGCGAGCTGATAGCCGGTTTTGCCGGAGAGGGGGATGAGAATCCCCCTCTGTTTGACCTGACGGTGGCCACGCTGTCTCGCCTGTGTGAGGCACGCGATCCGACGCTGGCCCTGCGGTTTTTCGAACTGCGCGCGCTGGGGCTGCTTGGCTATCAGCCTCAGCTCTTCTTATGCATAACCTGCCAGACACAGCTGGAACCGGTCACCAACTACTTCTGCCCGGCGGCCGGCGGGGTAGTGTGCCCGTGCCATGGCGAGGGCTTGCCGGACGCGGTGCCGCTGGCACTGCCGACGTTCAAGGTGTTGCGTTACATGCAGACGCATCCCTGGGATCAGGTGGGCGCATTACGAATCAGCCCAGAGACGCACCTGGATCTGGAGTCGGTGCTCCAGTCCTTCATTGTGTATCAGCTGGAGCGTCGTCTCAGGTCGGTAGATTTCATCCATCGTCTGCGACGCGAAGCGAAGGTGTAGTGCGGGCGGTATCCACCTGACACTCTGGTGATGTAGTCCCGGCAGAACGCGGATAAACGCAGGTGCACGCTGATTCTTCTGGAGTCTTTATGCTCTCATTTGCACGAATCAGCGAAAATCTGCGTCCCATTTGACGCTGTCAGGTAGCTAGTCTTCGGTCCAGAGCATGCTAGCCTATCCAGAGGATGCTAACCTATCCAGAGAATGCCAATCCATTATCTGCGTCAAATCTGCGAAGTCAGCGTTCTATTGCTTGGGAACTGAACGCATACCCAAGAAAGAGGGAGCAAAGGCGGAAGGGATTCTATGAGCGAATCACTCAATTTTCAGCAGATCATCCTGACACTGCAGCAATACTGGGCTGACCATGGTTGTCTGCTCTGGTATCCCCACAGCGAGAAGGTGGGGGCAGGTACGGCCAACCCGGCGACTACGCTGCGCGCGCTGGGACCGGAACCGTGGAAGGTGGCCTACGTGGAGCCATCCTTCCGGCCCGACGATGGGCGCTACGGTGACAATCCCAATCGGATGCAGATGCACACTCAATTCCAAGTCATCCTCAAGCCCGACCCTGGCAATCCGCAGGCGCTGTATCTGAACAGCCTGTACGCCCTGGGCGTCAAGCCCGAGGAACACGACATCCGTTTTGTTGAGGACAACTGGGAGAGTCCTGCCCTGGGAGCGTGGGGACTGGGCTGGGAGGTCTGGCTGGACGGGATGGAGATCACCCAGTACACCTACTTTCAGCAGTTTGGTGGTTTCGATCTGGACCCGGTGTCGGTGGAGCTGACATACGGCCTGGAGCGAATTGCGCTATTCCTGCAAGGGGTGCACTCGGTGTGGGAGATTGATTGGGACGGCACCCGCACCTACGGAGATGTGCTCCATCGTCAGGAGGTGGAGCACTGCATCTACGACTTCGAGGTGGCTGATGTCAGCCGGCTGCGGAATGCCTATGATCTGTTCGAGCAGGAAGCAGACGTCTGCCTGGCACGCGGTCTGGTGGCGCCGGCCCATGACTACGTGCTGCGCTGTTCTCACACCTTCAATCTGCTGGACTCGCGCGGCGCTATCGGCGTGACCGAGCGGGCCAGTTATTTCGCCCGCATGCGAAACCTGTCGCGCCGGGTGGCCGCCACGTTCCTGGAGCAGCGCGAGCAGGCGGGGTACCCCTTTGTCAAGGCTAAGACCAAGGTTGAGCCTGAGGCCAGGGCCGAGGCTAGGGGTAAGAGTAAGGTCGAGGGGCTGGGAGCGGCGGTATCGTTTGTGCTGGAGATCGGGACTGAGGAGTTGCCGCCACAGGATGTGACCGCGGCCGTGGACCAGTTAGGTGCCGGGCTAGCCCGGCTGCTGGACACGTTGCGGTTGGACCACGGGGCAGTGCACGTGGTAGGCACGCCTCGTCGCCAGGCGCTCATCGTGGAGGGGATGGCACCCCGCCAGCGGGATGAAGAGCAGCTGGTGAAGGGACCGCCAGCGAAGGCTGCATTTGATGAGAGTGGGCAGCCGACCAGGGCAGCTGAGGGCTTCGCCCGCGGTCAGGGCGTGGCGATGGAGGACCTGCAGGTGCGTGAGGCGGAGGGTGGCCGCTACGTCTTCGCCGTGCGTCGCACCGAGGGACAGCCCGCGGCCGAGGTGTTAGCCCAGGCTGTGCCCGGCCTGATCGGTGGCCTGAAATTCGGCAGGAGCATGCGCTGGCTGCCTTCTGCACAGGCTGGAGATGACGATGCCAGCGTCACTTTCAGCCGGCCCATCCGATGGCTGGTTTGCCTGCTGGGTGATCGGGTGCTTCCCTTCAAGTACGCTGGTGTGGTCAGCGGGCGTGTGAGCCGGGGGGGACGCGCGGCCGATTCGCCGCCCATCGATCTGGGGAACGCCGGCGACTACCTGGATACGATGGCAGCGCACGGCCTGCTGGTGTACGTGAACGAGCGACGGGCTGTCATTGGCCAGCAGGTGAAGGCACTGGCAGCTGAGGTGGGCGGAACTGTGCCCGAGGATGCGGCGCTGTTGGAGGAAGTGACCAATCTGGTAGAGCAACCCACCGCGTTGCGGGGCACGTTTGACCGCACCTATCTGGCCCTGCCTGATCCAGTGCTGGTCATGGTGATGAAGAAGCACCAACGTTACTTCCCCATCGTGGACGGCCAGGGGCACCTGATGCCCCATTTCATTGCCGTGCGCAACGGCGGCACACAGCACCTGGAGACCGTGCGCCAGGGTAACGAAAGCGTGTTGCGGGCCCGTTTCGCCGATGCTGACTTCTTCTTCAAGGCGGATAACGCACAGCCCCTGGAGGGCTTCCTGGACCGGCTGGACACACTGCTCTTCCAGGAGCAGCTCGGCTCAATGCTGGACAAGACGCGGCGGCTGGAGCGGCTGGCGCCGGCCATCGGCGGGGAATTGGGGTTGACGGACGGGGAATCGGAGACGGTGCGACGGGCGTCACATCTGTGCAAGGCCGATCTGGCCACCCAGATGGTGATTGAGTTGACCAGCCTACAGGGCGTGATGGGGCGCGAGTATGCGCGCCTTTCGGGCGAGAGTGAAGCG
>JAUVRU010000204.1 GCA_030597485.1 Anaerolineae bacterium | reverse complement strand
GCCTCGGCGGGTAGGCGATGAGACGGACATGCTGCCCGACCGCGATACCGGTGAAGGGGTGAGGCGGATTGCGTACCATTTCGTTGAGGCCGGTGCGCCAGCCAAGGCCATACCGTATCTGATCCGAGCCGGGCAGCACGCTGCCGGACACGCTGCCCACAATCTGGCCGCTGAGCATTTCCTGGCCGCCCTAGACGTCCTGGACGACGCTCCTCGTTATGAAACAGAGCGGCCTGGGCTGGAGACTGCTGTGGCCAACGTGTACATGGAGTCGGGCCAACACGATGAAGCGATTGTCCACTACCAACGCGCTCTGGAGACAACCGAAGATTTGGAGAAGAGAGTGGGTCTGCATCAACTGCTCAGCGGGGCCTACGCCGCACAAGGTAACCTGGAAGACGCGTGGAAGCAGATCGAGTGGGCGCTCGAGCTGCTGGCTGAAGGCGACATTCCGGCCACCTCACCTACGCGGGGACGGGTCTATGCTGACGTTGCCCAGATCGAGTGGCGACTGGGGATGGAATCGCGGGCAGAACTGTGGGCCCGAGAGGCAATGATCATCCTGGAAGGCACCGGCGATCTCGCCGGCCTGGCCAGCAGCTGCGAGACGCTCAGTCGTGTTTACGCCGGGCTGGACCAGCACGATCTGGCCAGGTACTACGCTGCGCGGGCTGCCCAGAGCTTGGCCGGCTAGCCGGAGGCACTTGCCCCGCATCCATCTCCAGCGCTACCGAATAGCCTCACGTATCCCACGAGCCAGCGAGGAGCAGGCCTCACCGTAGAACATGGAGGGCGACCGGGGCCGGGGCAGTGTGATCGGCACTATGGCAGCCACCCGCCCTGGCCGCTGGCTGATCACCAACACCCGATCAGAGAGCAGAACGGCTTCGCGAATGTCGTGGGTGACCATAACCACCGTCTTGCGGCTGGCCTCCCACACCTGCAGCAGCTCCAGGTTGAGTCGCTCACGGGTCAGCGCATCCAGTGCACCAAAGGGCTCATCCAGCAGGAGAATCTCCGGTGCGTGGGCCAGGGCACGGGCAATGGCCACTCGCTGCTCCATGCCACCTGACAGCTCGCGAGGATAGCTGTCTGCGAACTCCACCAGATCCACCATCTCCAGAACCCGCCGCGCTCTCTCCCTGGCCTCACCAGATGGCACGTGCTGGACTTGCAGAGGCAGCAGGATGTTGTCAAACACAGTGCGCCAGGGCATCAGGTTCGCCTTCTGGAACACAATGCCTATCTCGCGGCGCGGACCCGATATCGGTTCGCCGTGCAGATGGACTTCCCCCCGGTCAGGGGTCAGCAACCCCCCCAGCAGGCGCAGTAGCGTCGTCTTCCCACAGCCAGAAGGCCCCACAATGCACAAGAACTCACCCTGATCCACGGCAAACGAAACATCCTCAATTGCCGACAGGGTACCTTGAAAAGTGGTGTATTCTTTGCTGAGACGGTATGTTGCCAGAATGGTGGTCATAAGGGTGAGATGCAGAATGTCGAACCGGAATGCGGCACGAAGAGAGCTACGCTACTCCACGAACTGGTTGGTGTACAGCTCCTCCACATCCACGGTGGCCTCCACCATACCAGTCGCCTGCATAGCCTGCACTGTGTCCAACCACGCTTGGGGATCGGAAACGCCTGGCTGATCGCTGCGCCACAAATCCATCGAGGCCTCCAGCACTGCCCGTTGAACAGCAGCGTTTTCGTCAGTGATCTCGGGCACCGCCTGGCGGGCTATGGCGAAGGTCTCGTCCGGATGGGCCAGAGCATACTCCAATCCATTCAGAGAAGCACGCACCAAACGACGCACCAAATCCGGGTTCTCGCGAATCGTTGTCTCATTGGTGATAATGCCATTCGACACCATGTCAATGTAATCGGAGACCTCGATGACGTTCACTTCCAGGCCCGCCTGCCTCAACTGAACCGGTTCGTTGACAATGTAGATGACCGATGCCTCCACCTGCCCCTGACTGACAGCCTCCGCCTGCGTGAACCCTATGCTCTCCAGGCGGACAGCCGTCTCGTCCACCCCTGCCGTGTGGGCCAGCACTTTCCAGCCAGCGTAGCTGGCGCCGTAGAGCCCCGGGATGCCGACCGAGCGTCCTTCCAACGCCTTGGGGGAGTCGATACCCGTGTCACTCAAAGCCATTACCCCCACTGGGTATCGTTGAAACCACTTCATTACATACACGATCGGCAGCCCCTGCTCGCGCGCCAGAAGCACCTGGTCACCGCTGGCAACAGCAAACTGCCGCTTGCCCTGGCCGGTCAAGGCCACGAAGTCATGTTCAAAGCCATGCTCAAGCGCCACTTCCAGACCCTGTTCGAGAAAAAACCCTTTGGCCTGGGCCACATAGAGAGGCGCAAACTGGACACTGGGAACGTAGCCAACCCCCAAGTCAATGTGTTGCAGCTCGGAAGGGGATGGAGAAGCCGAAACCAGCGTAGGGACCGGTGTCGGACCAACAGCCCCACCACACCCAGTCAGCAACAGGGCGAAAAGCACTAGGAAACACATGTTTGCCTTTTGCACGATAGACCCCCGCTTCCCGCCAGCGGAGACTCGATGCCAGACTGCTGGTCAATGGTCTCCGCCCAGATATGATTGTGACAGCAATCTCAGATCACCACAGCATTATACTCAGCTGCAAGAGTCCCGTCAACTACCTTGACAGAAAACGCCGCATTTCAGATTCGTGGGTCAAATCGGTGGGCAGGCATGGCCCGCCCTGGCTCGCGCCAGCGGGCCAGGGAGCCAGGGCGCGCAGGTGGCGGGCGGGCCAGGGGACGGGCAGGTGGCCAGCGGCCCAGGGAAACCTGTCCTACGAGCGCCGACGGTGGGCGGCTTTCCATGGCCGACCCACCTGGCAGTCCTGCCAAGAACTCGTCGTGTTCTGCCTCAGCTCATCCATCATCGGAAGGCGTGCCAGGAGCAGGGACAGGCGTGAGCGTGTCGGTGGCTGTGGCCGTGTCCGTAGGAATGAGGACTTCAGTAGGCGTGGGCGTGTCGGTGCCCACAGGCGCTTCGGTTGGCGTGGCCGTGTCGGTTGGCACCGGTGCCTCAGTGGGTGTAGGCGTGCCGGTGTCTGTGGCGATCGGAGTGTTGGTAGCTGTGGGGGTGTCCGTGGCCGGCGGCGCAGTCGGAGTGACTGTAGCGCTTGGCGTGGGTGTCAGGGTGGCTGTGACCGGGACTGGCGTCAGAGTCGAGGTGGCTATTGGTGCTTCGGTTGGAGTGGGCGCAGGCACCACTGTCGGGAAGAATTGAGTGGGCGTGGGCTCCAGCGTCTCAGTCGGCAAGACGGTAGGAGACAGTGTCGCCACAGCAGTGGGCACGGGAGAGGTCAGTGTGGGAAGAGACACAGTGGTCGGGACCGTGGGCGTGAGCCAAGGCAGCGGCGGAGCGTTACCCAACATCACAAAACCCAGACAGTAGCAGGGGATCGTGAGCAGAAGCAGTGCCACCAGCAACCCGTAAGTAGTGCGCTGCCTCTTGCTGAGCCGGTCATACCACTCGCCGAATCCCACGTTCACCCCTTCCTGTCACTACGAAGACTCGCATCCTTCACTCAGTCGCAGCGCGGCACTGGCCGGCACGGTCGGTCCAACACTCAGGACAGCCGCCAGCCCTCCCAGATAAATGACAACGGCCAGCCCAATGACCAAAGAGAAACCATAGCGCGGAGCAATCAGCACCGCCAGGATCGAGCCAAGCACCGACCCGAAGCCAGTGACCCCCCAGGCCCAGGCCACCAGGTCAGGATTAGCCTGATCGACCAGCCGTATGCCCAGTGGAAAGGGCATACCCATGAGCAGGCCCAGCGGTGATAGCAGCAAGACGGACAGTACTACCCGGTAGGGCAGATCGAGCACTATCAGCCAGTGAAAGAGGGGGGGCAGTGCAAAGATATACATGACGGTGAGCACACCCAACAGGGGAATGATTCGTCGCTGAACTCGCCGCGGGTCGCCCTCGCCTAGTAGTCGGCCCGACAGAAGACTCCCCACGCCCGAGAATACCAGAATGCTGAAGAGAACCACTGAAGTCGCGTAGACTGGATGGCCCAAGAACAGCACAAAGCGCTGCATCAGCCCAATCTCTATCAGCATGAAACCGATGCCCAGAGCAGCGAAATAGACCAGAAAGCGTCGCGATCCGTATGTAGTCAGGCCCTGTCGCTGGAAACGCCACAACGGCCACAGAATGAGCGCGGCTGCCAACACCAGGGCCTCGACCAACAAGATCACCAGAGTCACCTTTCCCGAGCGGAAATCACCCAGGTTGCTCCATCCGTAATACTCAAAGAAGAATGGGCGGTCGTCCGTTGTCGGCCTGACGTCAAGCGAATAATCACGATAGAACTGCGCCCGATTCGGTGCCGCAAAATAGCGCACGAACCAGTTGTCGGGATCAACCTCCGCCGGAGAGTAGAGCATCGTGAATCCCATACTGTCGACCACCTGGCGCAGGCGATCGATCTCATCAGCAGTAAAAGGTGTCTTCTTCATGACGAAAGTGGACGTGTCGCCAGCGCGCACTACCATGAAATGCCGCGCTGGATCGGCAACTCCCCTCTGCTCCAGGGCAGTGGTGCCAATCGTCACCAACCTGAAAGCCTGTTGCGGTGGATCGAAATACCAGCGCCCGACTGTCAGCATACCACCATCTGTCAAGTGGTCGTAGTAATCGAGAAAGGCTTCCGTGGTGTACAGGAAATTCTCGCTCAGACTGTACGCGCCGGATGCGGCCGCTGCCCACGTGTCCACCTGTGAGAACTGGATGAGATCATATCGATCTTGAGAGCGAGCCACGAAATTGCGTCCCTCGGCCAGCTCGATTTCGATTTGCGGATAGTCAGTATAGATGCCGCCAGCGTAATCGCGATACAGGTCCTCATTCTCCACCAGGTCGATGATGAGCGGGTTGATCTCGGCCCCAACTATGCGTCCCACATCGTTGTACAGAGCAGTCAGCACGTCAATGCCACCCCCCGGACCGATGATGAGCGCACTGTTCAGGGGTTCCAGGCGCACCTGGTAAGCCAGACCGCTGGGGGCGCAGTTGACAAACCCAATCTGGTCCATGTCGCCGTCAAACTGCGTGATCGCAGTGATGGCCGCAGCGTCAATGGTGATGAATGCTTGCTCCGGAGAGGGCGGCGCCTCGCAATGCG
>JAUVRU010000240.1 GCA_030597485.1 Anaerolineae bacterium | reverse complement strand
GTCAACCAGGCCCGGAGTTGTGGTTGGGTAACAAAATGCAGCAGCCGTTCCTCTGCAGTCGGGCCTCAGTAGTCGGCCTCGATTTCAGCGGGAGAGACCTAACCGGAGACCTTCCCCATGCCAGTCACTCGCACTGATTACAGCTTCAGATTCTCATCCGGCCTGAATGTAGAAAGTGGCGCAGGGGTGGTTGCGTCCACGCCAGCTTCAAAGCCGAAAGTCCGCTGGACTTCACGGCGCATCCAGGCGTTGAGCAGATCAAGTCGCACATCGACCGGGCACGCGCGTGCACATTCGTCGCAGCCAACGCAGCGCCCTGCCAGGTGGTAGGCGCGCATGATGTGGAAAAAGGAATTTTCAGGCGTATCGATGGCGATGCTGACCCATTCCGGGTCGATCTGCTCTGCAGTGCACTCGACGCAGTAGCAGGCCGGACACGCCTGGCGGCAGGCGTAGCAGCGCAAGCAGCGGGCAAACTCGGCATCCCAGAATGCCCGACGTTCCTCCGTGCTCATAGCCTCAAGCCGTTCCAGTTCCATCTCCATCTGCGTGGGGACGGGAGTGTCACTGGTGGCAGAATCTGGTGGCTCGCCGATCAGCACGTCGTAGATCACCGGCACCCGCTCGGTGCACGTCTGGCAACGCATCTGCTCTGCATCTTTCATCTGGCCAACCAGGCCGGCCTGTTGGTTCATCCCGTCGCAGACGACACCGATCAGGTACAGGTCATCCCGAGGCACCTGCTTCTCGAGCAATAGCACGTTGAGCGCCCGCGCGTCACATGCCTTGAGGACTAAACCGATTTTGGGTGGAGGTTCACTGCGACTGGCTGGTACTCGCTTGTAGCGCAGATAGGATACCAGATTATGGGTACATGCCCGATCCCACACCAGTCGATCAGTGTCAGCAGCCGAGTAGATAAACGCCGGGTGGACCGTGCCCCGCGTGCCAATCTCGTAGCCGATAACCAGGTCAACCGTTTTGTTCTCAAGAATCTCCTGGGCTTTGGCACGGATTTGCTCGATCAAACTGATGCCTCCTAATGCCGCAAGATCTCAATCATTAGCCGCGCGGTCGCCAGGACGGCGCCCGCAGTGCCAGTCAGAGGGAGACTGTCTCCCTGATTTGATCGCCGCCAGCCGAAACCTGAACGCTTGCCTGTGTTGACAACGGTCCCATTTGTGACAACTGTTCCGTGAATTCCGTGACAACCTCGGCGAATCGCCTACCCTCAGCCGCTGATACCCAGTCAATCTTGAGCCGACGCTCGTCAATTCCCAGGAAGGTCAGGAATGCGTGCATCAGGGTGAAGCGACGCCGGGTATAGTAGTTTCCATCGCGGTAGTGACAGTCGCCTGGGTGGCAGCCGAGCACCATTACCCCGTCGGCGCCGGCCTGGAAAGCTTTGACCACGAACAAGGGGTCCACCCGGCCGCTGCACGGCACGCGGACAATACGGATGTTAGGCGCGTATTGGATACGGCTGGTGCCGGCCAGGTTGGCGCCAGCGTAGCTGCACCAATTGCAGAGGAAACCAACAACACGTGGCTCGAAGGATGTCTCTGGCATAGACCCTGTCTCCAAGTGAACGAACAGATGTTCGGGGTCAGGTTTGGTGGCACTATCCCGGCATAGGGCCAGGAGCCAGACACTGACCGCCGGATGCTAGGCGGACTCCGGCTCCAAGAGCAATACGTTCAACTCTTCCAGCAACGCCTGGTCGCTGAATCCGCGGAGTGTGATGACCTTGCCGAGACATGCGCTGACACACAGCCCACAGCCCTTGCACAGTCCCTCGTTGACCTCAGCTGCCTGACGCCCGTAGCCCAGTGTTACTCTCTCAATTGCCTGGTAAGGGCAGATATCTTCGCAGGCGAAACAACCGGCACAGCGCGACCGATCAACCAGGGCAGTCATAGCTTCGCCCAGCAACGAGGGCTGACTGAGCAGGCCTAGAACCTTGGCAGCCGCTGCGCTGGCCTGGCTGACACTCTCCGGGATATCCTTGGGCCCGATCGTCGAGCCTGCCAGGAAGATGCCGGCAGTGTTACTCTCGACCGGATTGAGCTTTGGGTGAGATTCGTTGATGAAGCCGTAGCTGTCGTAGGAGATACCCAGGATGCGGGCCACATCGCCGGCATCGGGCTGGGGCTGAACGCCAGTCGCCAGCACCACCAAGTCGGCCTCGACACGGACTGGCATGCCCATAAGCGTGTCTTCACCCATCACCACCAAATGATTGCCTTCGGGGTACACCTTGGACACCCGGCCTCGCAGATAGCACGTGCCGTATTCCTCTTGAGCCCGACGGACGAACTCCTCGTAGCCCTTGCCGCCCGCCCGCACGTCTATGTAGAACACATAGCTCTGGACGTCTGGGTCGTGCTCTTTGAGCATGATGGCGTGCTTGGCAGTGTACATGCAGCATATCTTGGAGCAGTAGGGACGGCCCATTCGCTCGTCACGCGATCCCACACAAGCCAGGAAGACAATGCTACGGGGATGTTTGCCGTCGGACGGGCGGCGGACCTCGCCGTCGGTAGGGCCAGCCGCGTTCATCAAACGCTCCATCTGGATCGAGGTGATGACGTCCGGATAGCGGCCGTAGCCGTATTCGCCGTAGGCGGTTGGGTCGAACAGGCTGTATCCGTTGGCCAGCACAATGGCACCAAACTCCTCAGTGGTTACAGTTGGCTGCTGGCGGAAGTCAATGGCATCGCGAGGACAGAACTTGAGGCAGACCCCGCATTTTGGTTTCTCGCGCTCCGGATCTTCAACCAACGACTTGATGGCCACGCACTGCTCCGCGTCAATCACCGGCACATTGGGCACGGCCTGGGGAAATGGTCGGTAGATGGCTGGCCGGGTGCCCATGCCTTCATCGAACTCGGAGGGGATCTTCTGCCAGGGACAGCGGGCCAAGCACTCTCCGCACCCCGTGCATAGGGTGGCATCCACGTAGCGCGGCTTGTGCAGGATATCCACCTCAAAGTTCCCCACGAACCCCCGCACCTCTTGCACTTCGGACCAGGTGTGAAGGGTGATGTTAGAATGCTGGACGACCTCGGTCATGCGGGGAGTCAGAATACAACCTGAACAGTCCAGAGTGGGGAACGTTTTGTCGAGCTGAGCCATCTTTCCTCCGATAGACGGGCTGCGCTCCACCAGCACCACCTCTACGCCGCTATCGGCAATGTCCAGGGCGGCCTGAATGCCGGCAATGCCGCCGCCGATAACCAGCGCCCGGCGGGTAACGCCAATCTCCTGAGGAAAGAGTGGCTCAAACCAGCGTGTCTTGCCTACAGCCATGGTCACAATATCGACGGACTTGTCGGTCCCAACAGCCTTATCTGCATGGACCCATGAGCATTGCTCGCGGATATTGGCCATCTCTAACATATACGGATTCAGCCCGGCGCGCTGGATAGCTCCAGAGAAGGTCCTGAAGTGCATGGTAGGCGAGCAAGCCGCCACCACGACCCGGTCCAAGTTGTGCTCGCGGATAGCTTCCTGAATGAGATTCTGTCCAGGTTCGGAGCACATAAACATATAGTCGGTTGAGAAGACCACATCCGGCGCTTGTCCCGCTATGTCTGCGACTTGTTCTACATCCACCGTGTTGGCGATATTGGAGCCACAATGACAAACAAAAACACCAATTCGTGCCATAAGATCTATCCTCGCATCGTTGAGCGCTAGCCTTGGCCTGCAGTCACCCAGTCACAGCCGCTGGTTCTTTGCCAATGCATTCGGTGGCTCTCTTTGTGTCCATGACATGCATGTTGAGCAGCAATTCCTTGGGGGAGAGCCCGAACGCCAGCCCCATCAGCTCGGTCACATAGAAAATCGGCAATTCAAACGACTCGCCGAATTCAGCTGCAATCTGCGTCTGGCGTGTGTCCAGGTTGCTGTGGCACATAGGGCAGGCGGTGACAATGCAGTCAGCGCCCACGTTCCGTGCCATACTCAACAGCCGGTGGACCAGGGTCAGCACGATGTCGGTGCGGGCAATGGCCAGGCTCCCGCCGCAGCACTCGGTCTTGAACGGCCAGTCCAGCACCTCGGCGCCCAGATTCTCAGTCAGCCGATCCATGGCCTGAGGGTTCTCCAGGCTATCAGGCTTCAGGATTTCGGCCGGTCTCACCAGCAGACAGCCATAGTAGCACACTACCTTGAGGCCCGCCAGTGGTCTGACTACCGCCTCGGTTACTCTCGCCCGCATCTCATCATTGTCCAGAACATCCAGCAACGATGGTACAACCACCTCCTGAATCCCCGATACCGTGAGATCTGATTCACCCAGCAGAGCCTCCACCATATGGCGTTTGGCCGAATCTTGAAGCTCGTGCTGGGTGACTCTCAAGCGGTTGAAGCACATAGCGCACGGCGCCAGTAGGGGACGGTCTTCGGCAGCAGCCAGCGCCAGGTTGCGGGCCGGCAATGCCAACCCCAGCGCCTCGTCGGTGCTGTGAGCGGCCGTCGCTCCGCAGCAATTCCAGTCTGGGATTTCCTTCAACTCGATGCCCAGTGTGCCAGCAACCAGCTTCAGCGATTGGTCATATTCCTTAGCTGTGCCATGCAGAGAGCAGCCAGGGTAATAGCTATAGGCCCGCACCGGCTTGAGACTCCCTGCTGGCGAATATCCGCTTCACGCCGCCGCCACCGGCCCGGCCGCGTATCAGGTGCAGCTTTCCCTTGAGGAACATGCGCACACCCACGCCCAGCACATTGGC
>JAUVRU010000133.1 GCA_030597485.1 Anaerolineae bacterium | reverse complement strand
GTGACTCCCGACACCTTGTTGCGCAACGTCCGCTATCCACGGTATATTGAGGTTGGTGGTCGGTCATCCTGAAACACAGGACCGATGCAACCCTTCCACCGGTAGCGGCAAGCACGGCCCAACGGAACGGCGCTTCTCGGCCCATCGGCGTTCAGCGCGCACACAACTGTCAGAGGCAGGTTGTCATGGGGAAACTTCGTGTCATGTTGGTGGAGGACCATCCGATCTTTCGCCAAGGACTGCGACGGGCAGTCGAATCCGAAGCGGACATCGAGGTGGTCGGTGAATTCGGCGATGGAAAGCAAGCATTGGAACAGGCTGAGCAACTGCAACCCGATGTGGTGATCACGGACATCAACCTACCGGGCATGAATGGCATACAGCTGTCCCGGGCGCTGAAGTCAGCCAAGAAGGACATTGCCATCATCGTGCTCAGTGCTTACGACGACGACGAGCAAATCTTCCACGCGATGCGGGTTGGCGCCGCGGCGTTTTTCCCCAAGGACGTAAATCCCCAACGATTGATGGAGGCCATCCGCCAGGTGGCCCAGGGCAACTACGTGGTAGAAGACGACGTCCTGGACAAGCCAGAGGTAGCTACCTGGATATTGCGGCACTTTGAACAAGTGGCCTATGTGGACGGCGTGCCTAACGAGATGTTCGGCCCCCTTTCGCCCCGTGAAATGGAGATCCTGGAACAAATCACTGTGGGCCGCAGCAACAAGGAGGTCGCCTACCACCTGGGAATCAGCCGCCAGACAGTGAAGAACCATATGACCAGCATTCTGCGCAAGTTGTCGGTCAACGATCGAACCCAAGCAGCGTTGTATGCTGTCCGGCGTGGCTGGATACGCCTCGATGAGACTGACGAATTGAGGTAACGACTTCGTTATGACAGTGGATGAGCAACGAACCGTGGGCATAGAGCCTCTCACCTTTGACCAAGTGCTTGAGCAAGTGAAGCAGGAGTGGGAACAGAGTCAGAAGGAGTTGAAAGAGGTCGAGATTCTCATCCGCCAGAGCTCGGCTGAGGTGGAGAAACTGGCCCAGCGCAACACTCAGGTCGCCAACAAGATCCATCAGATGGAAGGCATCCTGGAAACCATCCCCCGCCAGGATATCATGGAGATGTACAGCGCTGCCCAGGACGCGCAGATGCGCCTGTTTATGATGCGAGGGCAGATGGAGCAACTCCAGGGAAAGCAAGAGTTCCTCGAGCGGCATATTGCTTTGTTGCACCAAGTGCTTGAGGCAGCCGGCCAGACAGGCATCGGCGGCGACATCATAGGCGTTGGCAGCCAGGAAGCGCCTGGCGAAGGCAGCAGTATCGTGCGCGTCATCAACGCCCAGGAAAGCGAGCGCCAACACCTGGCCCGCCGGATGCACGATGGTCCGGCTCAATCCCTGACCAACCTGATGCTGCAGGCCGAGATCTGCGAGCGTCTGTTCGATAAGGACCCGGTGCGGGCGCGCACCGAGCTGACCAATCTCAAGGAATCTCTCAACGCCACATTCCAAGAGGTACGGGAGTTCATTTTCGACCTGCGCCCTATGATGTTGGACGACCTGGGCCTCAACGCCACCCTGAAACGATATGTGCAGGACTTCCAGGAAAAGAGCGGCCTGGCTTGTAACCTGACGGCGACCGGCAGGGAACAACGTATGCCCACGCACACAGAGGTCACCGTCTTTCGTGTGATTCAAGGTCTTCTCAGTAATGTGCACCAGCATGCCAACGCCACCTATGTTAACATAAGTCTTGATTTAACCTCTGACATCCTCACTGCTTCGGTTGAAGACGATGGATGCGGTTTTGACATGGCCGAGGCGATGTCGAACGCCCGCCAACGAAAGGCTTTGGGCATCATCGCCATGATAGACCAGGTGAAGATGCTGGGTGGTGAGATCCACTTCGACAGCAGCCCCGGTCGCGGCACGATGGTACACCTTCACCTGCCAATATAGACCCTCTCCCCTGTCATCAACATCCCCCCAATAGTTCCATTATCCTATTGATGCTTATTGCGGTAGTGCTATAATTAACATAGGGTATGATGCGTGCCCTTGTTATTGCCACATGTCAAGAAAGGTTCGAGAAAGCAGCAGGTAATTGCGATGGAAAGCAAATCGAGAGGCCAGAGCCTGGTCGAATTCGCCTTGATCTTGCCCATCCTCCTCCTCTTGACACTGGGAGTCATTGAGGGCGCCCGCCTTGCCTGGGCTTTCATCACCGTGCAAGAAGCAGCTCGTGAGGCTACCCGCTACGCGGTGTCCGGCCAACCGCTCAACCAGACCGGTGATCCGTGGTCATTCGGCCCCGACATCTCAGACGGATACACCGGTCTGTGTCTGCAAGGTGTCGATGATTTCGGCAGCTGCAATATCATCGATCCCACCGACTCCGCCGCCATAGATCGGGTGGAGGCGATCACCAACATGACGATCAAGCGGGCCCAGGGCTTGCCCGTGCAAAGGTACGCCTTCACCAGTGCCGCCTTCACGGCCACCAGCTACTACGATGCACCAGCCACGTTGGGCGTATTGGTGATGGGCTACACCGATGCCTACTCTGCCACTGCCACCACAGACAATGCTGGCAAAGAGGGTCTCAACGTGCTGGTGCACGTTTACTACAATGTCGAGATGGTGGATCCCATCTATTCCACCATCGTCCGCGCAGCTACAGGGGGAAACAACTTCATCCGGGTGCAGGGCATGGCGCAGATGCAGAACGAGGGAGTGGACGCAGCGCTGGGCAGCGTACCACCGGCGGCCGTTGCCCCCCCCGAACCCCCCCAGGGCGGCAGTGGCGGTGGAACAGGCAGTATGCAGCCCATCATCATCAGCCCGGACGGTGACGTGTTTGAGACGGGCAGCTCTATGCGGGTGCGCCTGGAACAGCACACCGCTGCAAATCATTACGACATTTATCTGGGCACCCAGGTGATCTGTGGCAGCATTGAGGCCAACAACTTCGGCATTGCTGAGCCGACCTGCTCGATTCCACCCGACTTCCCGCCGGGTGAAGATTATGAGCTTTTCTCTACCCTGCACGGAGGCACCTCCCACGTAGCGGACGGGGTGTATATTGACATCACCCGCATCGGCGACCCTACCTTGCTGGTGGCCGATGCGTACCGCTGGCCCGCTGGCAGCCAGATCACCCTCCAGCTGCGCAGCCATGACCCCCACATATGGTATGATGTCTACTTCCACGGCGGAATGCTCGGCACAGTTCAGGTCGACGAATTCGGTGACGCTGATCTTGACTGGATAATTCCGTCTGACACGCCATCCCGTGAGCCACCTGATCCAGACTACGACCTGGAAACGCTGGTGCAGGGGACCACCTCACCACTCATTGCCAGCAGCGGCATTTACGTCACGGAGCCGCAGATTCTGGTACGGGGCGGCAACACCTGGCCGGCTGGCAGTATGCTGATGGCAAACCTGCGCCGCCACGCCCCCAACCACAGCTACGAAGTGCGCTGCAATGGCCAGTCGGTTGGCTCTTTTGCCACCGACGCCAATGGCCTGAATGTGGCTACCATCTTCTGTACCATTCCATACGGATTCCCCGACACCGTGCCACCCAACGGCTACTACACCGTCACCTCGTACGACAATGGCATCCTGATCGGGCAGACGGATGTGATCGTTTCCACGCCCTCAGAGCCCTACCTGGTCGTTGTGGGTGGCTACGACTGGCCGGCCGGATCGCCCATCGAGATTCAGATGTTCGATCACGAGGACGACCGCGATCACGAACTCCTCTTTGAGTCATGGCCGGTGGTCGATCCCTCGATCACCACGGACTCATCGGGCTACGCCCAGACTGCCTATATTATCCCCATCACCGCTACCCAGGCGACCACCTACACATTGCGCTCTTACGATTTGGTTACTACCCAATACGTCGCCATGCGCACCGTCACGGTGCGGGCTATCCCTGAAATTGACGTCAGTGAGGGAGAAATCGTACAACCGGGAACGTCGATTCACATCAACCTCACCCGCCACGCCACGAACACTGTCTATGACATCTACCTGGCCGGCGTCCCCATTGGCTCCGCCCAGACAGACAATAATGGCGAAGCCACTTTCAGCTACGATTTGGACGACTTCGGCTCCACCGGTGGTCCCTTTCTCCTCGAATCACAACTGTCTGCGGTGCAGGTTGCCTACACCTACCTGACGATCGTGGCCGCTGACCTGGAGGTGGTAGGCATCGAGGTGCCCGAGACTCCGGTCTTCAACACCCAGATGCCGATCACGGTCACCATCCGCAATACTTCCACCGTGACGCTGTCTGGCCTCTGGTTCGACACCGACATCTACCTCGACCCGGAGCATACGCCCGATCCCATTTATCCCTACCCGCCGGGTGAGTTCAAGCTTTGGATAGACTACCTGGCGCCGGGCGGCACAGCTACCTTTGTGCAAGATGTCGTGCTGTATGGAGCAGGCGACCACACCATCTACGCCCGCACCAACACCTCCCAGTACATCCTGGAGATTGATGCCGGCAACCCTGACAATAATATGAAGCAGATCACTGTGGCACCCGACAGCTGCGCTTCCCTGATTGATGAAGCCCTCACCACCGATGCTGACACGGACAACGCTTTTGGCCCCGGGTGGGCGGATGTAGCTTTTGGCAATGCGGACGACACCCCCTCCACCGCCAGCTACTCACTGGCCAACGATGTGATCAGCCTCACCAGTCAGGGCAGCAGCACTCTCAAAGACGATGATGCCAGCGGCGGCTACTATCTGGTCCACCAGGAAGTGTCAGGAGACTTCGACGTGTCGGTGCGGGCCCTTTCACAGTCTAGCTTCAGCGGCATCAGCCAATGGGCCAAGTTCGGCCTGGAGGTGCGCGATAGCACCAACTCAAGCGCACGCAAGGTGTACCTGTTTAAGACACGCCTCAACGGTATCCAGTATGGTTACCGCACCTCAGATGGCGGCTCAGTGAGTCGCGATCGCGTTTCGGGCACAACTGACGATCTGCCCGTCTGGCTAAGGATGGTGCGCAACGACGACCAGTTCAGCCTCTATTACGCCTACACCAGTAACACCCCACCTGAGGATGGAGAGTGGATATACTGGAACACGTACTCAGTGCAGATGAGTGGCTCCGTGCTGGTGGGGTTAGCCAACGCATCTTACAGCAGCAGCAAGGCCAACACCGTTACGTTTGACAACTTCCGCCTGTGCCTGGATCCCACCAACCTCACTGCCTGCGGTGAGGTCCAGGAGGAAAACGGGTTGGTGGTGGTTGATGCCACCAACTACGTCCAGCACGTTGAGCGGGGTGGGCACTTCTGGCAGGAAGTGACCATAGATGGCCGGCGAGTGATGCAGGCCCTGCCCAACACCGGCACCAGCCACAACACCGCGTACACCACCAACAGTCCCGAACTGCAATATCAGGTCAATATTCAGACTCCCGGCGATTATTACGTCTGGATCTACGGCTCGGCTTCTGCCCCCGATGACGATTCGTTGCATGTCGCGATAAACAGCGCGCCCAACGACGAGTCCGACCACATCCACCTGAACAACAGCGGTACCACCTCCTGGACAACTGCCACCATGGACGGCCCCCGGGCTATGATCCGCAATGTCGGAGCCGGGGTGAATACCATCAACATCTGGATGCGCGAGGATGGCGCCTGGTTCCACAAGATCTTGCTCACTACCAGTTCAGCCTACGTTCCCACCGGCGATGTGGAGCAGTCGCCCTGCGTTGCCGCCGCTCCTCAGCAGGGATACCCACCAGGCATGATGGTCTGCACGCCCTCATCGGCACCACTCCTGCAAAACGGGGACTTCGAGGATAACCCCGGATTCCAGACGGCATGGGAGATACCCAACCAGGACGGCACCAACATCTCGTCTGCCAACCCGCACGACAGCAACCTGGGCCTGCGCATGACCAGCTGGCAGCAAGGCAGTGGCTTCAAACAGCCCTACACCTGGCAGGAATTCACCATGCCGGATTGGATCACCGATACCACTACCATCAACTTGCGCCTGTGGAGAAGCGTGAACCATTGGGTTACTCCCGAGGTCACCGACACCCTGCACGTAGCGTTGCGCACTACCGGGATGACGCCCACCCTAGTCTCCACCCCCACCGTCATCGCCCGGGGGGACGACGGCCTCAATTTCCCGGACAATTACACCTATGGCGAATGGGACCTGGCGCCACTGATGTTGGCCATGGGTCAGATTCCGGCCAACTATGCCAGCCAGCCGTTGCAGCTGTATTTCTACGACCACTCCAACTCGCCCAGTTGCCTTACGTTCG
>JAUVRU010000476.1 GCA_030597485.1 Anaerolineae bacterium | reverse complement strand
GTGAATGCTGGCCAGATCAAGACCGGTGCTCCCTGCCGCTCTGATCGGGTGGCCAAGTACAACCAGCTGTTGCGCATCGAGGAGGAACTGGGCGAGAACGCTGTCTATCCGGGGATCAAGGCCTTCTACAACATCAGTCGCTGATCGCGTCCCTGCCTACGGCGAGGGCCACAACACAACTTCCCGCAGGTGCGGAACCTGCGGGAAGTTCTCTTTTTGCCAGTAGATACTCGGCTTGAATGTCAATGGCACCACTGGCACGCGGTTGAGATGGCTGTTTGCCGCATTGTTGCTGATAAGCACTCTTCATCGAGGTTTGATGAATCTGGTGCGGACATGCTAATGATGAACAGTCACTGCTACATCATCCAGGTACATAGCGCTGGGGCGATCGGTGCCCCCGCCATTGTACACGCCGAAGTAGAGGGTAACCGTGCGGCCAGCGAAAGGTGTCATGTCGTAGCTGCCCGGAATCCACTCGCGCAGATCAGCCAGCGATTGATCGACGTAGCCGAGTACATGGAATTTGTCGTCGAGCAACAGTATCAGGTGTAGGTCGTGGGGAAATTCATCCTGGCTCATGGGATAGGTCCAGTATGTGAGCGTGGCACGCCGGGCGTCGGCCGGGATGGTGACCGTCTGCCAGATGGAGGAATAGCTGTAGATGTCGTATCCCTCCACAATCCCCAGACGAACTGACCGGGCGCCGCTATGGACCATGTCGCTTGTGTAGCTGGCCGGCTGCTGGGTGGAGCCAAATGCCCATCCAGAATCATCTTCGAAGCCACCGTTGATGATCAGGTCACCGGCAGGTGTTATCGTGGTTGGGCCGGGCGATGTGGGGGTGGGTGTTAGGGGGACGACCACCGGCGGTGGTGTTGACGTAATGGGCAGTATCGGCGTGGGTGTCGGCTCGCTGGGAACTGGCGGAGTCGGCGTGGGGGGCGGCACGGTGCCGGCCATGGCGGCCAGCGCGCTGGCTGCCTGCACCAACCCGTAGCCATAGTCGTTGTCGCGCCCAGATGGCCCCAAATCGAGGGCAGTGGACTGTATTGCGTGGCGTACCTGATCAGCCGTGGCGGTCGGATTTAGCGCGAACAGCATAGCGGCCAGGCCAGACACGTGAGGCGCTGCCATAGAGGTGCCCTCCAGGTAATACAGAGCGAAGTTGGTCGCGTCGTTTCCCTTGAAGGTCTGCTGAAGGATGCCGTCGGGGTAGCCATCGCCATTCCGATCAGCGGCGGTGTCGCCACCGGGAGCGACCACATCAACCTGCGGGCCGAAGTTGCTGTAGCGGGCCCGGTCTTGCTCAACCTCCACCGAGCCGACGGCGAGCACACCATCAGAAGCAGCCGGGGACTCGACTGTGCCGCCGCGGTTGCCGGCCGCGCCCACCACCAGCGTGCCTTTGCCAACCGCGTAGGCGATGGCATCAGCCAGCAACTGGGAACTCTTTCGACTGCTCAGGCTCAGGTTGATGACTCTGGCGCCCTGGTCAGCCGCGTACATGATTCCCTGGGCCAAAGCATCGAAGCTTCCCTGGCCTCGGCTGTCAAGCACCTTTATGGGCATCAGTGTGGCGCCAAAGGCTACCCCAGCCACCCCCACCCCGTTGTCGGTGCTCTGGGCAATGGTGCCAGCCACGTGGGTGCCGTGGCCGCCGTCGTCGTTGGCATGGGAATCGTTGTTGAGAAAATCGTAGCCAGGCACGAAGCTGGTGCTGCTCAGATCGGGGGCCTGCTGATAGCCGTCGAAGTCCTCGTAGGCGATGCCAGAATCAAGCACTGCCACCAATACCCCCTGGCCGCCGGAGATATCCCACGCCTGGGGGGCCTGGATGGCTGCCATGTTCCACTGCAGGTTGAAATAGGGGTCGTTCGGCCTGAAGGTCAGTGGCTCCACCAGCTTGCCGCTGGCGTAGACGTAGTAGTTTGGTTCCGCGTAGATGACGCCGGGCTCAGCGTCGTATGCCGCTGCCACGGCAACTGGATCTGTTGCCGAGTCAAATCCGGCGACATACAAGCCCAGCAGCGCCGGTTGCCGGGCTGCCATTGACAGAAGCGTTTCCCCAGATGCCTGGGCTACTGGCTTGATCAGTGGGTCGAATTCTGTCACGCCAAATTGCTGATTCAGGCGATCGATGTTGTCCAGGCCGGTGGCCACAATGCCGTCCGGCCGAACCGAGGCGTTCAGGGCCTGGAATGCGGGCTGATCTTCGAGTTTCACGATCACCTCGCCGGGCACCATGTCGGGTTGATCACCGATGACCATGGCCGGTTCCGACAGCAGTCGAGCTGATTCGATGGTAGGCCCGGGAGTGGGTGTGTCTGCTGGCTCATGGGTGGGACGAGGCCGGGTGCAGGCGCTCAAAAGAACGGTCGCCACGATGATGAGAGTGGCTGCAAGGTGCATAAGGCGCTTGCTAGAGATTCCACTATGTCCAGTCATGGGTCCCTCCTCTGGTGTCTTGCCGGCACACTCATTCTACCTGTCAGCGATCTACCAGGAGCCTGGAGATCGGGATAAGTATCTGGCCGGCGAACGCATTGTTTCTATCTTACCATAAAACGAGGCGAGGTGTCAATGAGGGCGGAAGGAGCTGATTGTCACGTGCCTGTATTGGCCACCGTGGTTCCCAAGCCCGGTCCGTGGCGAAGCCGGCGTCCCAGCCGAAGATCAAAGTGATTTGGTGTTTGTTCCCCGTCTCGGTATAATGGGGATTCTATGACACTACTATCTGCCTGTCTTTCTGCCGTGCGTAGCCAGTTCAGTCGAGCAATAGCGTGGCTACCTTGGTTGATCGTAGCATTGCTGCTGACGTGGTTGCTCTGGCCGGAATGGACGACACCATCGCAGTTGTTGTACCAGTCGCCCCCCGTGTCGCCGCCGCAGGTGACGCCGCCGCCACCCACTAACACACCAGTGCCGCCACCGCCAGCTGACACGCCGGTTCCCCAACCCACAGACACACCGTTGCTACCAGCTGAGAC
>JAUVRU010000332.1 GCA_030597485.1 Anaerolineae bacterium | reverse complement strand
CGCAAAATGGCTGGAGAATGGGAAGCTGCCGAGAACGGTCTCAAGATACGGATCACGAGTGGAAGAGATCTTCGTTTGTCACGAAGAATTGAAAGGGAAGTACGGAGATGCATTGCGGGACATACCTCTGGGGGCCGTTGGCATCTACACGTTCTGCCAGAAGATGCAAGTTGGGCTTCAGCAGTTGATGGCCGGAAGCAGGAATTTCAGTTTGTCGACCATGTCGCGCAGGGATTTGATGGCCCTTACGGAAGAAGCAGCAAAGGTGTCGGGGATTCCATACCTGATGGATGCTTATCGTCACGAGGCAGAAGAGATCTTGATGGGCGCGTGAGCTGATGGCTGAGAATATGCGAGCAGACAACTAAGCCTTGCGAAGGTTCCAAAGGCAGTTTGAATATGGAGATTCGGCCAAAATGGGTAGGTCTTGGTACCTGAAGGGACTTTCCCAACCTTCGCAAGGCTGATCTTGTCCAACAGAGTTCATTTGACTGCACTCGACATGTAATTGGAGAAGGTGGGATGGGAAAACCTTCTGGGTTCTTGGAATACACGCGCGAACTGCCAGCGGATCGTCCCCCTGCCGAACGAATTGGCGATTGGCATGAGTTTCACCTGAACCTGCCAGACGAGAATCTCCAGCAACAGGGCGCCCGCTGTATGGACTGCGGCGTACCGTTCTGCCACACCGGCACCTTGCTGAGCGGACTGCCATCGGGCTGTCCCATCAACAACCTCATCCCTGAGTGGAATGACCTGATCTACCGTGGGCTATGGCGGCACGCGCTGGAGCGCCTGCACAAGACAAACAACTTCCCCGAGTTCACCGGGCGGGTGTGTCCCGCACCATGTGAAGGATCCTGTGTGCTGAGCATCATCGAACCGGCGGTCACGGTCAAGAACATCGAGTGCGCCATCATTGAGAGAGGTTTTGAGAGGGGATGGGTTCTCCCCCGACCGCCGGAGAGGTCTACCGGAAAGAAAGTTGCCGTGGTGGGGTCCGGACCGGCCGGGCTCGCCTGCGCCCCCCAGCTCCGTCGGGCCGGTCACGCCGTGACCGTGTTCGAACGAGCCGACCGCATCGGGGGCCTTCTGATGTACGGTATCCCCAATATGAAACTTGACAAGAGAATCGTCCAGCGGCGCGTGGACCTGATGGCCGCTGAGGGCGTCGAGTTCATCATGAAGACTGAGGTGGGCCTGGACTACCCGGCCGACAGGCTGCTGGCGGAATTCGATGCAACTGTTCTGTGCGGAGGCGCGTCCCAACCACGCGACCTGCCGGTTGAGGGGCGACATCTGGAGGGCATCCATTTCGCCGTGGATTTCCTGACGGCCAGCACCAGGCAGCTGCTCGATGGACTAATCTCCAATCCCGTTTCGGGGTCCGGAGTGATGACTGCCAGGGACAAGGATGTAGTGGTTATCGGCGGCGGCGACACCGGCACTGACTGCGTGGCTACTTCCTTGCGCCAGGGATGCAAGAGCCTGGTGCAATTCGAGATTCTGGACCGGCCACCGGACAGTCGCCTGCCGGACAACCCCTGGCCCGAGTGGCCCAAGGTCTACCGGGTCGACTACGGCCAGGAGGAGGCGGCCGCCGCCTTCGGCCAGGACCCGCGTCAGTATTCTATCATGACCAAACGCTTTGAGGGGGATGGGCATGGCGCCCTCAAAGCGGTACACACGGTCCAGGTAGAGTGGGCGGCAGGGAACAACGGCGCCTGCCCATCGCCGCGAGGGATTCCGGGCACGGAGAGGGTATGGCCGGCCCAGCTGGTGCTTCTCTCTATGGGCTTCTGCGGTCCTGAGGGCACGCTTCTCGATCAGATTGGCGTCGAACGGGACGAACGTTCCAACGTCAAGGCCGATCCCAGGAACTATGCGACCAACGTGAAAGGGGTCTTCGCTGGCGGCGACATGCGTCGTGGTCAGAGCCTGGTGGTGTGGGCTATCCGCGAGGGCCGGGGAGCGGCGCGCGAATGTGACCGCTACCTGATGGGGACGAGCAATCTGCCGTGATGGCATAGGGATGGAATCCAAAACGCCACCGCTAGCGGTGGCGTTCCTGGTTTTCGACTGTCGTCTATCTTCAACTGTTATGCCGGAGTGCGCATTAGCTGCGCCTGCTCCACCATACCTGTCAAAACGCGCTCCAGGGTCATCACGTGGCTGCAAGTCCCACGGGCACCGACAAACCCACAAGTACAAGTCCACTGACCCTCATCATAGGTAACGGTGTGCGAATTGTGGTCACCGCTGAAGTGCAGCTTGAATTGAACGAAGCTTATGCGGTCTGGCTCATTGGCGTAACGCATTGCTTTCTCTATCTTGCTGATCATGCTTGAATCCATCAATCAGTTTCCCCTTTCGCACGGTTTTGGTGGGCCTGGCGAAGACCAGGCAGCAAAGAAAAAGCACTTGGACATCACAACATCCAAGTGCCACCGGGAACCTCTATGTAGTTGTCGAGCACCACCGAGATCATAGTCGACCACCTTCCCAGTATCTACACATAGTATACAACCATGTGCCCTACTCTGTCAACCCCTTTTACCTGACGCCAACCCTACGGAAAGGATATCTGCGTCACCCGGGTTGGCGCTGTCCTCTGAGGAGGCCTGCCCCCCCTTCGCCATCGGCAACCAGGTTGTCGGGTCGCAGTCAGAGGCGGGGAGTCACTCACGCCCCGAACTTGGCCAGGCGTAGAGCGTGAGCCATGGCCAGGGGCATAATGTCCACGTGTCGAATGCGTCCCAGGCTGCCGCCCAGACAGGCTGTCTCGCCAAAATGGGTTACGGGATTGCCGCGAGCAGCGTTGGCTGAGAGCAATATGGGCAGCGGATGCCAGCTATGGCTCTTGAGCAAACACGGTGTGGAGTGATCACCGGTAACTACCAACACATCGGGATTGAGGTCCAGCAGTTGCGGTAGTGCTTCATCCAGGACTTCGATGACGTGCTTCTTGGCCTCAAAGTTCCCATCTTCGCCATAGCTGTCGGTCTTTTTGATGTGCACGAAGAAGAAGTCGTACTCTTCCCAGTGGTGGCGCACTGTCTCGAACTCGTCGGAAGGCGTATCCCCATCCACAGAAAGAACATCCATGCCCACCAATCGCGCTACCCCCTTGTACATGGGATAGACGGCCACCGCCGCCGCCCGCAGTCCGTAGACCTGGGAGAATTTGGGCAGGTTCGGGTCGACGGCGAGGCCTCGCAGGGTGAGCATGTTGGCCGGTGGGTGAGCTGCCAGAATACGTGCAGCCTGCTCAATCCACCCATTCACCAGCTTGGCCGTAGGTTGGGAAGCCTCGTCCACCGCTACCGCCGGCAGCGGCGCCACGCCGGTCTTTTGGGGGTCAGTGTCGCCAATCTCGCCAGCCAGCCCCTGGCCACGCAGGATCAGGGCAAAGCGGTACTCCTTGACTGGCTCAACGAAGGTCTCCACGCCAGGCAGCCGGATATCGCGCAGCAGGTCTACTCGCCTGGCTCCTTCCTCGGTGGAGATGCGCCCGGCCCGCCGATCGGTAATGAGACCCTGATCATCCACGGTGCAGAAGTTGCCACGAGCAGCAACGTCGTTCGGCTGCAGGTCAAAGCCGATGCCCAGTGCTTCCAGCACACCCCGACCGATCTCGTATTCCAGCGGATCATAGCCAAAAAGGGACAGATGACCCGGGCCACTGCCCGGAGTGATACCCGGAGCTACCGGGATGCTCATCCCGCAGGCCGAGCGAGAGGCTAGAGCGTCCAGGTTCGGCGTATGGGCTGCTTCCAGTTCGGTTTGACCGCCCGGCTCCAGTGGCACACCGCCCACCCCCTCCAACACCAACAACACAATCTTGGTGTCATTTTCGATCGAGAGTTCTTGCATGAGTTCCAGTTGGTTCATCGTCAGAGGATACTCCTT
>JAUVRU010000189.1 GCA_030597485.1 Anaerolineae bacterium | reverse complement strand
CCGGCCAGGTAGCCCAGCCCCATGTGGATGTGTTTTCGGCTGTTCCACACATCTGATTCGGGGCTGGCGAGCAGTATCTTCACAAAGGGTTCTCCGTATCCGTTGCAGCACCATTGCCATTGCCCAGGCCAGCCATCCGGCGCATCTTGCGCACGTATTTGGCCGGGTCAGTGTACTTGTCCCATCCCTTGCGCCAGGTGCGTGCGAGTTGGTTGACCGGCTTGCGCCGTTGGCTCTCCGTCAGGGCCCGGCGCATAAATTCCGGGTCGTGTCCCTTTATCTTTAGCTCGGTCGGATTCCGGCGAGCCGAGTCGTAGCTGGCCCCCAGTGACAGGTCGTGTTCCATCGTGTAGTCGTAGAGGTCGGTGCCGGGATGTGGTGTATAGAAGGCCGGGCTATAGTAGTCGGGGTCGATCTCCTTCAACATGGAGACCGTCTCCATAACTTCCTCTTGTGTCTCGGTGGGCAGCCTCAACTTGTAGTTGGCCCAGATGGTAAGCCCATATTTGCGGCACACCTTGGCAGCATCCAGGTTGCCCTGGCGGGTGGTCCCCTTTCTCAGGAATCGCAGCACCCGGTCCGACCCAGACTCAAAGCCAACGAATACGCCCTTGAGACCACTGGCAGCCATAAGCTCGACAGTGTCCTCGAAGCGCACCAGCAAGTCGGCCCGGGACTGGCAGAAGTAGGGCTGCCAGAATCCGTTGGTTTTGTATGCCTCCGCGAACTCCTGGCACCACTCGCAGTCCTCCAGCAAGCAGTCGTCGTGGAACATAAAGCTGTTGAACCCGTACTGTTCCCGCAACGACTTCAGCTCTTGGAGTATGTTTTCCACGGAGCGGCGCCGGGTACCCTTGCCGAAAAGGAAGTCTTCGGCCGGTTTGCAGAAGCTGCAGTTGTAGATGCAACCTCGACCGGCGATGATGGTGACGAAAGGCGCCGGCAGTTGGGGGACAAAGGGGACCTCCGGCGATTGAAGGTCATAGCCAAATCTGCGCCATTCATTCAGGAACAAATCGCGGTCGGAGAAGCGAAGTGCGGTCAGGTTGGGAGGGACGCCAATCAACAGTCGCTCTTCGGGCCGGTCACCGTTTTCGATAGCGCGCAACAGGTTGGCGAAGGTGATTTCGCCCTCAGCCACCACCGTGTAGTCTACCTGCGGATTATCAAGGACGCTCTGCGGCGCAAAGGAAGGATGCGGCCCGCCGACCACGGTGATCGTGTGGGGGACCGTTTCTTTGATAATGGCAATTGCTTCTGTGACCGGGTTGTAATCGACGCTCATCATCGTCAACCCGATCACATCCGGCTGCCGGGCGACGATCTCCTGACGGAAGTGCTCCCAATCTGTCAGGGCGCGCAGATCGATCAAATCAACCTCAAAGCCCTGGCTCCTGGCATATCCCGACAGGCTGGCCAGCCCGTGGCTGATCCAGCCCGAGTCCATGCCCTGCTTGAGACTGTCGAACCCCTTGCCGGCAATGCCAGCGTAGATGAGGGTTGTCTTCACGGCAGGCAGAGTCCTCCTCGGCAGGCCATCACTTGAGGGATGGGGGTTGGATCTTGACCGACTGGTCGAAGTCAGACAACTCGATGAGCCATACTGTTGGCTGGTCGGAGTCAGTCGTTTGCTGAGTCACGACTGCCTGGCGCAGCAGGTAAGACTGGACGTCAATCCACACATCAACGCTCACTGAACCATCCGCCTCTCCACCGAGCACCTGCAGGTCTCCCATGTCAGCCACGTTCAGGTGATAGGCAGGTTGCCCCTGGATGTCCTCCACACCAAGATCGTTCAGTTCCATCGAAGGCAAGAGGGTAGGCAGTCCCTGATCGGGATCGAACAAGAATGAGGGATCAAGCATACCTCCTACCTCGGCTGGCAACGTTTCCCACTCGCCGCTGAGAGGATTGCTCATGTATGTGTCGCCCTCATAGTGAATCAGGCCAACGTCTGTCGCGAATCCCAGAGCGCTCACTTTGATCTGTGCCTGCATTTTGTCAGGGCGAACCATATCACCTTCCACCCATTTGAGAGCAATGGGGATAGGAGAATCGATGTATGGGTCGAGGGCAACAGGTGCGCCGCCGGGCTCATCGGAGGAGTGACGCGTCGGGATTGCCAGCATACGCCCGGCGGCCCGGCTGGCTTTCTCACCTGCGGTCAGCTCAGGAGTAGGCGTGGGAGCAACGTCAGGCTGAACCGTTGGAGTCGAGGGAGGGATAGGGGATGGTGTGGGCGTGGGTGCCGGCGGCCGAAAGGGGTTGCACGATATCACTCCCAGGAGTAGCACGACGCTTAAAACGATCCGATAGAGAGCTCGCTGTGTCAACGTAGAATCCTCCTAGACAGTCTCCACTGCTTTCTTGAGGTCGGTCTTCTCCTCGCGGGGGAAAAGGGTGCGGAAGGCCATGCGAAAGGTGCGCCGCCAGTTGATCCAGAAGTCCTTGCTCGCCAAAGTCCGCATAATGCGGTGGGGACGTAGGTAAAACCGGCGATAGGCCTCTCTCCACTTGCGCTCGACCAGTTCAGCAGTCAAGTCGCCCATCTCATAGCGGGCTTTACCCTCGAAGAAGACGTAGTCGTCCCAATCCTCCATCAAGAAATGGCCATTCTGCTTCACCATCTCGTAGACCACGGTGCCCGGGTAGGGGGTCATCATGGAGAAGTTGGCGATCAATGGGTCCAGCTCGCAGGCGAAGCGGATGGTTCGCTCCATGGTTTCTTCTGTCTCCCCAGGCAGGCCGATGATGAAGAACCCGATTGTCTCCAGGCCAACCTCCCTGGCGTTGTTGAAAGCCTGGCGAATGGTATCCAGGTCTACCCTCTTGTTGATCGACTCCAGGATGTCCGGATCGCCAGTCTCGACGCCAAAGGCGGTGCGTTTGAGGCCGGCTTCCTTCATGCGGGCCAGCAGATCCCGCGATGCCAGGTTGGCCCGGATGCCATTGACGAAGATCCAGGGCACGTGATTGAGATTGTTGGCGATGAGCAAGTCGGACAGATCCATCAAGCGTTTCACGTTGATGTTGGCAGTGTCATCGAGGATGCCGATTTCCTGGGCACCCAAGTCTTCGACCAGATGCCGCCATTCGGCCAGCACGTTCTCGGGCGAGCGAGCCCGCCACTTCTGGGGCATAATGCTCTGAGAGCAGTAGGTACAGCGGTAGGGGCATCCCCGCGAGGTGAGCATGCTGAAGCTGCTGGCCCCTTCAACGGTGTCCGTGGCCGGTTGTAGGTTGGTGTAGCGGTCCATCTTGAATACGTGATAAGCAGGCCAGGGAAGGCCGTCCAGATGAGCAACAGGGGGATGATCGGCATGATGATGAATCTCTCCATCCTCGCTCTTGAAGGTGATGCCCAGGATATGGTCAAACAAGCCGGCGTGTGGATCGTGCAACTGCTGGGCGGTGAAACCAGGATCAGCCACCAGCGCCCTGTCCACCACATCACAGATGTCCAACCAGACTTCCTCTCCCTCGCCCCTCACAACCACATCGACCTCGGGCCGGTCTGCGCTCTCTATGGGCAACACCGAAGGGTGGGGTCCTCCCAAAACGATGGGCACATCCTTGACGCTCTTGATAGCCTGGGCTGTGCGCCACGCCTGTTTGACCTGCGGAGTATTGGCGGTGATTCCCACCAGGTCCGGCCCAAAGCGACGCATGGCATCGACAACGCCCTCCTCCTCCACATCGGCGTCGAACAACAATACTTGGTCACCCCGCCTCTCCGATATGGCGGCCAGATAAGCCAGACCCAGATGGGGAGTGGTGCGGGTATCTATGGGGAGACGAAACCTGGGATTAACCAGCATCACGCGCACTGTCAGTTGTCTCCTTCATTCACCGTTCAGCGTTCAGGACTCAGCGAGTCGGCCGGCCCGAGCACACACATGACTGCTACGCCCTGGCTGGGGCCGCCAGCAGGGGGCATTGTACACCGGTCCCCACTCAAAGCAAAGATGACAAATGTAGTCCAATAATATTGAAGCCGACTTCACCATATGCCGCAACCTGTTGTGGGGCGCATCAGGTATCCGACCTAGGACATAACTCAGCGCATGGACGGTTGGGTGTAGGCGAGTTATCGTCCCGGCCTGGCAACGACAATGACCCGGTGGGTATTCGTGTTGTAGGGCCAGCAGGTGACCAGGGTCACCCGCCGATCGGGATAGGAGCCAATCCATCGCGCGTTTTCTGTCCGCGTCTCTTGTGGCATTCCCTTGTCGCGCACCACAAACCGGGCCTCCACACTATAGGTGTAAGGCCGCCCCTCGGTGTACAGAGTGACGGTGTCACCGGGTTCCAGGTCCACGAGGTAGCGGAAGACCTCACCTTCCTTGTTATGATGTCCGGACAGGACAATGTTGCCCGCCATGCCTGGCGTGGCGGAGTTCTCGTGCCACCCTGCGGCCTGGCTGGCCACCTCCCACACGGCGATCGTGTCGCCGTTTTGGGTGATCCGCTTCCCACCGATCGGCACTACCCGCGCATCCAAGCCGATGGCTGGGGCCACGATGCGCACAGGAGGACCAGTGACGGCCGGGGTGGGCGTCGAACCAGGTGTGGGTGGGGCAACAGGCGTTGGCGGCACTGCCGAAACAGCCACTTGAGTGACAGATAAGGTGAGAGAGAGCGTGGGCAACGATGAAGGCCAATGTGTCCCACTCGCCGTCGAGGTAGCGTCATATACCAGCTCATCGGGCCAATCGCCGTCCACGATGACGGGCAAAGGGTTCTCTGCCAGGCCAACAGGCGGCGGTGGTTTGGTCAGCATGGCTGCATTCATCGCGGCGATGACCCCACCAGCGATCAGCAGCAGCAACCCGACCCCGATCAGCCCTATGCTCAGCCACCGCCGACTCAACACCCGCTGTATTTTCTCTTCTGTCGGTTCGATGCGGTCCATTCCTCTTCTTATTCTACCAGCCAACCCCGGCTGTGTCAAAAGAATCGTATCCTGACGGCGCGTGCTTTGTGGTATAATAGACAGTCAGTCGCCAGCTCCCTGCCACGGGGATAGCACATCATATCAGCCCGGGAAGCCAGGTGGACCTTTGCGGAGAAGAGGCATCATGGAACCTAAACACTCCTCCAAGAGGGATCGATGGGTTGCTCATCATGTAACCACCACGTTGCGTTTTGTCCTCGTCGCCGTTCTGCTCGCGCTGTTGGCACCGGACGGCGGGCATCTATGCTGTCATGTCGGAGAGGCTTCCTGTCGGCAGATGACTTGCGCTAGGGGCAATAGCGGCATGGAACCGCTGCTCAGAGGCGAGTCTGGCTCACGTTGTTGGGTGGGGTCAGATGCGGACATCGCCTGGTGGCGGCATCTCCAGAGGATGCTAACCTATCCAGAGGATGCTAACCTATCCAGAGGATGCTAGCCCATG
>JAUVRU010000046.1 GCA_030597485.1 Anaerolineae bacterium | reverse complement strand
CCGGTACGGCTCACACGCAAGGCAGGTCGTGCCTGCCGACCGCTTGCTTGCGGCTCACGAGACCATCTCGGGAGGCAGGTGATCCACCCGGTTCAGGTAATGGATGTCCAGCCGACCGTTGTCTTCGAAGCTAATCAGCGAGATAGCCGTATTGCGCTGGTGGTATACAACTGGGGAATCGGGCGACTGGTCGACCAGTATGTTCATCAAGGCATTGATGAAACCACCGTGGGTTACCATCAGAATACGCTCCTGGCGACCGGTTTGATCGCGCAGCGCCTCGGCCACCCGCACAGCACGGCGGTAGCAGGCAGGCCAGTCCTCGTATCCTCCCTGCCACCAGCCCTCGTCGGTGATCTGGGCCGGCAGCACCACGTTGGGGAAATCCGCCAGTATCTGGTGACGCGTCGCGCCCGGATAGCCAACCAGGCCACCCGCCTCGCCGTGGTCCAGGTAGATGCCGGCTTGCTCGTGGATGTCAACCCAGACTTCGGGCACCAGGCCCAGCGCTCGTCCCGTGACGTGGGCAGTCTGTAGCCCGCGCCACATAGGGCTGCAGTACAACCGGGTGGTCGGCCCATCACCGTCCAGGTGCAGATTGGCGGCCAGGTGCCGGGCCAGGAGATCGGCCTGACGCAGACCCTGTTCAGTCAGGCGTGGATCGCACGAGCGATTCCGTGGGTCGGCCAATGCGTTATTGGTGGACTGTGCGTGGCGAATGATGTAGAGATCCATAGCTCATCTGTCTTTGCCAACCGGCCCGCCTGCTCCTTGCCAGACACATCGGACGGCAGGCACAAAGACGGCCAGCCTGGCAGCGTCTGCTATCGGCCAGGATTTGACAGCGGCACGCTGACATCTGACCACCCTTTTTTCTGTGTAGGTGTTCAGCCGATAGGGAGACGGAACGCAGGATATGCGGATGGGACACGGATTCTCGCAGAGTACTCCCCAGGAATTTGCGAGAATCAGAGGTCAATCGGCATCATCGGCATTCCGTCTGCGTCTGACCGAATGGATGGCCGAGTCGTTTGCCAGCCCCGGCCGCGTAAGTATGTGAACACCATCCCGTCCGGCCACTACCACGTCAGTAGCCATGTCCAGGAACAGGCCGTGCTCCAACACTCCGGGACGCTGACCCAGGGTACGTGCTAGTTTGGCTGCATCCATGATGCCACCAGGAAAAGTGCAGTGAATGATGTAGTTGCTGTTGTCGGTGACGTAGGCAGATCCATCTGCTTCCCGTCGTAATTCGGCCCGGCAGCCCAGAGTCGCCAGCCACCTGGCATGGGCTTCCCAGGCAAACTGGGTCACTTCCACCGGCAGCGGCCCTTTCGTGCCCAGACGTTCCACCAGTTTGGACTCGTCAACCACCACCACATAGCGGCGAGCAGTGATGCCCACGATCTTCTCGCGCAGCAAAGCGCCCCCCAGCCCTTTGATGAGGTCCAGATGCGGGTCTACCTCGTCAGCCCCGTCTATCACCAGGTCCAGCACGGGATGTTCGACCAGGGTAGTCAAAGGAATGTCCAGGGAACGCGCATGCCTGGCGGTCCCTTCAGAGGTGGGAACTCCTACTACATTCCGCAACCCACCTGACGCCAGCAACGCACCGATCTTGTCAGTTGCGTAGACCACAGTCGAGCCGGTGCCCAGACCCACCACCATGCCGTTTTGCACGAAGCCTGCCGCCCGCTCCGCCGCTTGCTTCTTGAGGGTCACCTGTGTCTTCATCACTCATGCACCAGCAGCGGCCAGCCGTCAGCCGAGAGGCTGGCGATTGACCGCCGGACGCTGATGGCTACTCGCCTGCCATCAGGTTTTGGACAAGAGTTTCAGTGTCTGCGAGGTCACATTCTCAGCGGTGAAGCCAAACTCCTCCATCAGCACTTCATAGGGAGCGGATGCGCCAAAGCGATCGAGGCCGATCACGAGTCCGTCCCGGCCCACGTAGCGTTCCCATCCCTGGGGGACAGCTGCCTCAACAGCCACCCGGGCATTCACCTCCGGCGGCAGCACCTGATCCTGGTATGCCGGAGGCTGTTTCTCAAACAGCTCCCAGCTCGGCATGCTCACGACGCGAGCCTGCACGCCTTGCTGTGCCAGCCGGTTTCGGGCTTCCACAGCGAGCTGCACTTCCGATCCAGAAGCCAAGAGAATGACATCGGGCGTGCCCTTGGCATCAGCCAACACATAAGCCCCGCGCTTGAGTTCCGCCGCTGTGGCCCCGGCTGGGCGTTCCAAGGCCGGTAGCTTCTGGCGAGTCAATGCCAATGCGACCGGACCATCCTGATGTTCCAGAGCGACCCGCCACGCTTCAGCGGTCTCCGCTGCGTCGGCCGGCCGGATGACGACCAGATTGGGTATGGTTCGCAGCGCCGCCAGGTGTTCCACTGGTTGGTGAGTGGGGCCATCCTCTCCCAGTCCAATGCTGTCGTGGGTGAAGACGTAGATCACTGGCAATCCCATCAACGCCGCCAGCCGAATGGCCGGGCGCATGTAGTCGGAGAAGACGAGGAAAGTACCGCCGTAGGGGATGACCCCGCCGTGCAGCGCCATACCGTTCAGGATAGCGCCCATGGCGTGTTCGCGCACACCAAAATGGATGTTGCGCCCGTGGAAGCCTCCCGGTTGCAGCCAATCGTATTCCTTCAGTTCCGTATTGTTGGAGGGGGTGAGATCGGCCGAACCCCCGATCAGGGTGGGCAACGCCGGCGCAATGGCATTCAGCACCTTGCCTGATGCGACACGGGTGGCCATCGCTCCATCGTCCGCTCCAAACGTCGGCAGCGCTTCGTCCCAGCCGGCGGGCAGGTCGCCGGACCAGACCTGCTGCCAGAGATCAGCCAGGTCCGAGTATTTGGCCTCATAGCGGGCAAAGAGATCCTGCCACTCGCTCTCCCAGGCCTGCCCCCGCGAGACCGCCTGGCGGAAGTGGCTCAGCGCCTCCTCTGGGATGCGGAACTGGGCATCGGGCGGCCAGCCGAGGTTCTGCTTGGTGAGCCGCACCTCCTCCTCACCCAACGGACTGCCGTGTACCTTGGCTGTATCCTGCATGTTGGGACTGCCATAGCCAATGTGCGTTTGGCAGCAGATGATCGATGGGCGGGTTGTCTCCGCCTGGGCCGCTCGAATGGCTGCCTCCACGGCCTGTCGGTCATGGCCATCCACGTGTTGAACATGCCAGTTATAGGCTGTGAAGCGAGCGCCGCGGCTCTCGGTGAACGCCAGATCGGTGGAGCCGCCAACCGAGATGCGGTTGTCGTCGTAGAGACAGATGACCTTACCCAGTTCCAGGTGACCTGCCAGGGAAGCGGCCTCGTGGGTGAGTCCTTCCATCAGATCACCATCGCCGACCACAGTATACACGTAGTGATCCATCAACGGATACTCAGGCCGGTTGAAGATGGAAGCCAGGCATCGCTCGGCGATGGCCAAACCCACGCCATTGGCGAAACCCTGCCCCAGCGGGCCGGTGGTCGTCTCCACGCCGGGCGTCAGACCATATTCAGGGTGCCCCGGGGTGCGGCTTCCCCACTGCCGGAAGCGTTTCAGTTCCTCCAGTGGCAGGTCATAGCCGGTCAGATGCAGCAGGCTGTACAGCAGCATCGAGCCGTGTCCCCCCGACAGCACAAACCGGTCACGGTTGGCCCAATCCGGATTGGCCGGGTTGTGCTTGAGGAACCCGGTCCACAGCACATAGGCAACGTCGGCCATGCCCATGGGCAAGCCGGGATGGCCTGAGTTAGCTTTCTGCACACCATCTATCGATAGCGTGCGAATGGTGTTGACACATAGCTGATCGAGATCATTGGGCATTGTCGTCCCTCGCAATCGGTGATTGGCAGCTGCAGACACAAACGGCTTGCTATTCTAGCACGGTGCCAGGACGGCGTCAATTGTTGGGGGCAGAGACTTCTGTAGTGAACCCCTGATACTGGACAGGAGTTCACAGTGTTATTGGTTCATCCCCGGCTGCCAGGGTGGCCATCATCTGTCCGGCCAAAAAAACAACCCCTGTCCCCATGCACATGCGTTGGGACAAGGGCAGGCCGCAGCTGCTGATTCTGTGGACAGTAGGGCTAATAGCCCAGCTCGCCGAGACGCGCTGCGCCGCGGGCAGCTGTTGCCCATTCTCGCACCGAGCGGAAGACCGGGATACCTTCCCCCACGATGGCGAGGATTCTGGAGACGGTATAGGGGCCACCGACAGCACCCAGGACCATGGGTTTGTCGTATTTGTTATTGAGCCTGACCAGCCTCTGGACGACGTCCTCCGCCAGCAGCGGGGTCTGGAAGACAAACCATGTCATCACGATGTCTATGTTGGGATCCTCCATCAGGATCTCGACGCCGACCTCGTAGTCAGCGCAGGTGGCTGAGCCGGTCAGGTCTATGGGGTTGTGCGCCAGGTAGAACGTGGGGTAGGCCGCCTCCAATCTCTGCCGTGACTCGGGACTCAGCGGCGGTATGTCCAGGCCATAAGACTTGAGCAGGTCGATACCCTGCACCAGAACGCCGCCACCATTGCTGATCATGCCGACACGGTGTCCCCGAGCCGGCGGCTGCATCGCTGCTATCCGGCATGTGGCCCGCAGCTCTTCGTAGCTGTCCACCTCGATCAAATTGGCCTGTTTGAATGCACCCTGCACCATGCCGTGAGAACCGCCGAAGAACCCAGTATGTGACATTGAAGCCCGTGCCGCCCGCTCGGTACGGCCGGCCTTGAAAACGATGATAGGCTTCTTCTTCGATACCTGCCTGGCAACGTTCAGGAACTCCCGTCCGTCCTCCAGCCCCTCCAGGTACAGGGCGATCACGTCGGTCTCCGGATCATCGGCCATGTAGGCCATCAAATCGGCCTCATCCACGTCAACCCGGTTGCCGTAGCTGACGAACTTGGACAGGCCCATGTTGGCCGCGTCCTCCAGAAAGGTCAATCCCACCGTTCCCGACTGGGTGAGGATGGAAACGCGACCAGGCCCGGGGCGCAGCACTCGGTCGTGCATCAAGAAGATGGTATCGAGGCGGGTCCGGCCATCGAACACGCCCAGGCAGTTGGGGCCGATCACGCGCACATCGTTCTCCCTGGCCAGGCGCCGGATCTCGGTTTCCAGATTGGCTGTCTCGTTGCCCAGCTCCTTCCCTCCACCAGAAATCACGATCATGTTGTGAATGTCTTTGGCGGCACACTGCATGATCAAACCGGGCACCTGGTCCAGGCCAATGGTGACGATCACCAGCTCTACCGGCTCCGTGATCTCCTCCAAGGAGCGATACGCTCTCATTCCCATGATCATGTTCCCCTTGGGGTTCACCGGGTACACCTTGCCCTCGTACCCGTAGTTGAGCATGCTGTCCATCACCGAGTTGCCAATCTTGCGTGGATTGGCCGAAGCGCCCACCACTGCAACTGACTTGGCCTTGAAGAAGGTGGCAATGTGTCTGGGATTGGGTGGGGGGGCGACGGTTATCTCCCGCTCCTGAGCGTGCCAGATGATCTTGGCATCCAGCACCCGATGTTGATCCTCCCACACCACAATAGGATTGAGGTCTACGGATTCGAGCTTGCCAGCGTAGTCGATGCCCAAACGATTGGCTTGCATAAGCAGGTCAATCACCATCTCCTCGGAGACCGGCGGCTTGCCGCGATAGCCTTGCAGCATAGGATACCCCTGGATCTCGCGTACCATCTGGGCTGCATCTTCCCGCTCTATGGGCAAGACCCTGAAGGTGACATCGTGCAAGATTTCGGTGAATACACCCCCCAGCCCAAACATGATGACCGGCCCGAACTGGGGATCGTCCAGCAGACCAATGATGATCTCCGTGCCTTCGGTCACCATCTCCTGGACCTCGATTCCCTCTATGTCATCTTGGGGGCAGGTTGCCCGCACCGCGGTCATGATATGCTCGTAGGCCTGGTGCACCTCTTCGGCACTGCCTTGATTGAGCGCCACGCCACCCACGTCTGTCTTGTGCAGAATGTCGGGAGATACAACCTTGAGTGCTACCGGGAAACCGATATCCGAGGCAATGCTGACTGCTTCATCGGCCGTCCCGGCCAGACCGCTGCGGGGTACCTGAAAACCGTACTGTTGAATCATGATTGCTCCACACCTCCTCGTGCTCGCGTTCCCTGGTTTTCCAGGCATTTTCAGTGGTACGACTAAGATACAATGGCTGGCTCTGGCTGTCAAGTACTGAGAGCCGGTCGCAGACAATTCAAGGCAATGTAGCCAGGTATCCCTTCACGCAATAACGAGGGCACACTTGCCGTGTCCCAGTCTATTTGACTCTCAATCTCGTGCGCATTATAATCCAGTCTGTTTGCCCGGCAAGGGCAAACAGATTCTTGGTGAACAGGGGTAGACATGCGCCAACGGAACATCAATCGGTTGATAGGCATCGTCATCCTGACAGCTATTCTCCTCTGGATAGATCAGCCGAACAACCCCGGGTTACACCTGAAGATCGGCAACTTCCAGATTGACCGGGATTTTTCTCTGCATCAGGGGCTGGACTTGCAAGGCGGCTTGCAGGTTTTGCTGCAAGCCGACGTCCCGGCAGACCAGGAAGAGGATTTCGATGCCCGCACCATGGAGGCAGCTCGCGTCATCGTGGAGAACCGGGTCAACGCGCTGGGGGTCACCGAGCCCCAGGTTCAGCTGCAGGGGGAGCGACGCATTATCGTGGAGCTGCCGGGCATCGAGAATCCCGATCAGGCCATCGCCACCCTGCGCGAGACCGGTCTGTTGGAGTTCGTCAAAGGTGGACGTACCCCCCTCCGAGCAGGGCAATTGGTGCGCACCAGTCTGGACGTGGCGCCCGGTGAGACCATCACGTCGACCACTTCCCTGACCGGCACGGAGGTGCTGACGGCGACCGAGTACGCCTTCGACGGACAGGTATTCGAGACGCTTATGACAGGCCGCCACCTCAAGGATGCCGACGTGTCCACTGATAATATGGGACAGATCGTCATCGCCTTCGAGTTGACGGACGAGGGCGCGCAGATCTTCCGTGATTACAGCCTGAAACACGTGGGGGACATCGTGGCCATCGTTCTCGACAAGCGCGTTCTTTCGGCACCGGTCATCAACGAGCCAATCACCTCCGGCAAGGGCATCATCAGCAGTGGGGCGACGGGGGGTTTCCCGCTCGAGGAGGCCCGCAGCCTGGCCATTCAGATGAAATACGGTGCCTTGCCCGTGCCCCTGAAGGTGATGGAGAACCGGACGATAGGCCCTTCTCTGGGGCAGGAGTCCATCGCGCGCAGCATTCAGGCCGGCCTGGTGGGGTTGATCGTGGTGCTGCTCTTCATGGTTACCTACTACCGGCTACCAGGGCTCCTGGCCGACATGGCACTGATCATTTACGCCTTGATCAACGTGGCCCTATACAAATTGATACCGGTCACGCTCACCCTGCCGGCCATCACCGGCTTCATCCTGTCCACCGGCATGGCGGTTGACGCCAACATCCTGGTCTTTGAACGCATGAAAGAGGAGCTGCGTAGCGGCAGGGCACTGCGTCCGGCGATAGAGGCCGGATTCAGCCGGGCGTGGACCTCGATCCGCGACTCCAATATAAGCACGCTGCTCACCTGCGCCATCCTGTTCTGGTTTGGGTCCAACTTCGGTGCCAGCATCGTGAAGGGCTTCGCCATCACCCTGGCATTGGGCGTGGTGGTCAATCTGTTCACTGCCATTTTTGTGACCCGCACCTTCATCCGTTTTGTCTTCAATCTGGCCGGCGACAGGCTGCGCGAGAAGCCCTGGTTGCTCGGTGTTTAGTTGGCAGTTAGCGGTTAGCAGTCAGCAGTTAGCAGTCAGCAATCGGCGATCAGCAATCAGCAGACGAATCTCGGTCCTGCTGAGTATCTGAGAAATGGAGAAGTGCGTCATCCACTTGCGTTCGTTTTCCAGGATCTGACCGCTGACGGCTAGCCGTCTTTCGGAGGCAACATGTTCAATATCATCCAGCGACGTTACCTATTCTTCACCTTGTCCGCCATCATCATCATTCCTGGCTTGATTGCCATGATCATTTCCACGGTGCAATACGGCGCACCGTTTCGATTGAGCATCGACTTCACCGGCGGTGCCTTGCAGGAGCTGCGCTTTGACCAGCCGGTCCAGCCTGACGCGATACGGCAGATTTTCATCGACCGCGGTTATGGCGACACCTACGTGACCACGGCTGGCGACGACCGGACGGTCCTCATCCGCTCCAAGTTCCTGGATGAGGAGACCAAAGTGGCGATTCAGGCCGAGCTGCGCCAGACCATCGGCGATTTCGTGGAGCGCCGCTTCGAGGCCGTTGGTCCCACCATCGGCCGGGAGGTAACCCGCGCCGGTGGCACCGCGATTCTGGTGGCATCGGTCGTGATCCTGGCCTTCATCTGGTGGGCGTTCCGCAAGGTGCCCCATGCCTTCCGCTATGGCATTTGCGCTGTTGCCGCTATGGTGCACGACGTGCTGGTGGTCAGCGGGCTCTTTGCCCTGGCCGGTCTGGTGACGGGCTGGGAGGTGGACGCGCTGTTTCTCACCGCGCTGCTGACGGTGATCGGCTTCTCGGTGCAGGACACCATCGTCGTCTTCGACCGCATCCGCGAGAACATCCCCAAGCGGCGGGGAGAGGACTACGAAACAGTCGTCAACCGCAGCCTGTTGGAGACCATACACCGTTCGCTGGCCACCCAGCTGAACGCCATGTTCGTCTTGACCGCCATCCTGTTCTTCGGCGGGGCCACCATCAAGCAGTTTGTGGCTGTGCTGCTGATCGGTATGGTCAGCGGTACCTATTCCTCTCTCTTCACCGCCGTTCCCCTGCTGGTTGTGTGGGAAAAGGGCGAGATTGGCACCTTCTTGCGGCGTCTGTTCGGCCGCCCCGCCCGGGGGGCGGCGTAGCCCCCACACAACCCTATCCTTCTCAGTCCAGACACGAAGGGGACGTTCCGTTTCGGGACCGGGTATCCAGAGTTCGAAGCATAACTCTGGCGTTTTCCGCGGTAGCTCCACATCTTGTCCAGGGGATGCTGACCTATCCGGCGGATGCTGACCTATCCAGGGGATGCCGTATCTGCCGCCCGGGATGACATCCGGCCAAATTTGGTGGCAATCCTCGACCGTGCGAGTCTCTCGTCGTAGGGCCAAGGCAATCGAACCATAACTCCCGAATAGCGTGGAGATCT
>JAUVRU010000397.1 GCA_030597485.1 Anaerolineae bacterium | reverse complement strand
TGACAAACTCGTGTACGTCGTCGGGCAGGGGAAAGACGGTGTCGTAGCTGGCCGGCCCGGCCGCTTCGGTCGGTTCGGGTGCTGGCTCGTCGGTTTCTGGCGTTGGCTCGGCCGCCGGTTCTTCTTTGGTGCTTGGCTCAGGCGTGGGCGTGTCTGGCGAAAGCGTTGGCTTGGTGGTGGGTGTCGCCTGTTCCGGTGGCGCCTCCTCTGCGGGAGTCTCTTCCGCTGGGACGGCGGGAGCGGACGTGCGCGTGTCCTCTGGCGCCGCGGGCGGCTCTTCGGAAGCCTTCTTGGCTCCACCGACGCTGCACGCTAGTGTAACCACCAGCAACAGTGACAATGCCAGCACCAAGGCATACGATCTTCGTGTTTTCATTGGTATCCTCTCTCTGTTGGGTAGGTTGGCGCCTGCTCATCTTGCGCTGCGACTCGCCAAGATAAGACATCCTCTCACCCCAGCCCGTCCTGCGTGCAGGCAGGACGGGCTGGTGGCCGGCAGGCCAGGGATATCAACGGGAACGCAGCCTGTCGTGGCCGCGGTGAACGCCTGATTGCATAGGTGGAGTGGCAGTGCATCAGCTGAAATGCCAACCTCACTATACACCAGTCGCGCGATCTTGCCACATTCACTGTTGTGTACGTTATTCATCCAGTCTAGCCATCGGTATCCGGTGTGTCGTCGCCCACATTGGTCTACAGGCTGCAAGCTGCATTGGGTTACGCATGTTGGCACGGCATTGGTTCTTGGAATCCAGACCGTTGTGTGGTATAAAGTGCTAGGTGGTCAAGCATCCGCAGGTTGTTGCTTTTCAGTGATCAGCCATCAGTGCCTGGCCGATGGCCCGACACCTCATCGTTCTCACCGTATTGTTGAGGAGCGCAGATTTTGTCTGTTGGGGACTCACTCGCGCGTGACGTAACTCGGACCAATCTGTTTGACAGGCTATGGCGGGTACTGGCCGGGCCGCGTCTCACCGTTGTCTTGCTGGTATGGATAGCCATCATCGTCACCCTCAGCCTTGTGGTCCCCCAGTCTCCCGCTCATATTGACGATCCCATTGTGCGCAGTCAGTGGCTGACCGGGATTCCCCGGGGGGTCTGGCCGGTGATTGAGCGCCTGCAGCCCCTGGGCGTTTTCGGTCTGCTGAGGTCTATCTGGCTGCGCCTGCCGCTGGCATTGCTGGTGGCGCACGCCCTGGTGGTGTTGGCCAATTGGGGACCGGTCTTGTGGCGTCGTGGCGTGAATCCGCCGGACGTGTCCACGCTTCAACAATGGGACTCTGCCGGGCCGGGCCGGTCACTACAGCTGGCAACGGATTGGAGCGAACCGGCAGGGCAGGTCAAGACGCAAATCATTGCCCGGTTGAAGCGGTCGGGATACCGCTTCCTGGCCCGGGATGACCGGCAGGCGTTCGTTGCCTGGCGCTGGCGTTGGAGCTGGCTGGCGTTGGCGGGCGTTTACATCGGGTTGGGACTGGCAGCGCCGGGGTTGATACTGGACGGCTGGCTGGGTGGAGTCGAAGAGATCAACCTGGAGCCGGGTGGCGCAACGCCTCTGCCGGCAGCGGCCGCCCCCAGCCTGGCATTGGACGCGGTGACGGTGACCGGCGGCAACCCGGGCAGCCCAACCAGTGGCGTGGTCGGGCTGAGTGTGCTCAGGGGCGTGGGGGAGAGCCATCCCCTGACGTTGAGCCTGCACAACAGCCAGCTGTTGGAAGGGATGTGGCTGACATTTCTGGACATCGGTCCGGTGGTGGAGGTCACGGCGGTGGATGCCGAGACCGGGGAGCAAGTGCTACTGCAGCCCTTCGTGGCTGGGGTTTCACCCAAAGGAAACGTTCGTCTACCGCTGGATGCCAGCGCGGACGTCCGATTTGCCGGGGTTCCCTCACGGAATGTCACCTTGCGAGTGGATCGGTTGGAGGGGGACGACGACCGGCCGGCCATTCCGATTATCGCCGTTTCCTTCTTTCGCGGCGTTGAGTCCAGTCCCAGTCAGTCGGTTTCGCTGGACAGCGGGCAGGAGGTCACCTTTGGCGGCGTGCGCTATGGGATGGTTCTTGACTACGACGTGCTGTTGCAGGCCCACGCTGGGCTGTGGTGGATGCTGGTCGGGGCCGGGTGGGGCGTGACAGTGCTCAGTTTGCTGTTGCTGGCGGTTGTGCCGCCGGTGATGGTGCGCGGGCAGGTGGCGGCGGGAACGGGCGGGTGCCAGGTTGTCTTGACGGCTGACGGGTTAGGTGGTGAAAGGCTCCGTCAAAGGATGTTGCAGCTCATCAGTCCTGACGATGGTTCGGGTGCAGCCGGGATTGCCCGGGGTTTCGTTTTGTCGCCCGATCGTTTGCGAGCCGTTGGCGGGCTGCCAGTAGTCGCAGAGGGGGCGGTACGGGTTGTCCTGGTGATTCTCAGCTTGGCGTTGACGTTGGGGTTGGCGTGGTCCTGGGTGAGATGGGGACAGGTAATGGGCGACGGCTTCGCCTGGATGTTGATCGTCTGGTTGTTGTTGGTCGCTGGCGCCGGCGGCCTGGTGTTGGGTGCGATGCCGCTGATGAATGATAAACATCAAATGACAAATAACAAATGACAAATGGCAAATGGCAAATGGCAAATAGCAGATTACAAATGGCAAATGACGAATAGCAAATGACGAGTGACAAATGGCAAATGACAAAGCTCGAATCTCGAATCCAGAATCCCAATGGTGGTCTGATATGAGGCGGAGGCGGGTGTGAAGTCGATCATCATCGGGGTGGCTGGGGGCACTGCGTCGGGTAAGACCACCGTTTCCGATGCAATCCTGGAACGGGTGGGACGGGATCGGATTGCCCACATTCAGCATGATCTATACTACCGGGACTTGGGTCAGCTGCCGCTGAGGGAGCGGGCCAAACTGAACTTCGACCATCCGGATGCGCTGGAGACGGAGCTGCTGGTATCTCACCTGCAACAACTGCAGGGGGGACAGCCGGTTGAAGTGCCCATTTACGATTTCGCCACCTACCGGCGAAGCAAAGAAACGCGGTGGGTGGAACCCCGTCGGGTCATTCTGTTGGAAGGCATTCTGCTTTTCGTGGATCGCAAGCTGCGCGACATGATGGACGTGAAGCTGTACGTGGACACTGACGCCGATCTGCGCTTCATCCGGCGGCTGCAGCGTGACATCCAGGAGCGGGAGCGGACTATGGAGTCGGTGGTGAAGCAATACCTGGAGACGGTGCGTCCTATGCACCTGGAATTTGTCGAGCCCAGCAAGCGATACGCGGACATCATCATCCCTTCCGGTGGCTTCAATGAGACGGCCATCGAGATGATCGTGGCCCGTGTTGAGGGGCTGCTGGGCGAATAGGGACGGTTGACGGGCAGGGGCAGATGGGATATCATGGTCAAGGGCGCGATCAGACGCGCAAACGCGTTGGCGCACTCGTATTCCCTCTCCCCGCGTCACGTCAGTCTCGCTGCTTCGTCCCGTGCCAGCCAAAGGGCCGT
>JAUVRU010000084.1 GCA_030597485.1 Anaerolineae bacterium | reverse complement strand
CCCGCTACTCATTTGATCTGATCGTGGAGCAACCACCCAGCCCGGTCGAGTGGCCCCCAGTGTTGCCGGAGACAGGGCGACGCTGAGAGATAGCAGACGTTGCCCTTCCCGCGACCCGGCTTGTGAAATCGTCATGCACGTGGTAGAATGATGTTATGTCTAAACGACGGGGCCGGTCGAGATCCGACGGGAGACCACAAATGCTGGCAGAAGCCCAGGCAATCAAAGAGCAGCTGATCCAGTGGCGCCGTACCATCCATCGCCATCCGGGCGGACATGGATGCGCTGCCCATCCAGGAGGAAAACCAGGTCGAGTACGTCTCGCAGGTGCCGGGCTGTATGCACGCCTGCGGCCACGACGCCCACACAGCCATGCTGTTGGGCGTAGCAACACTGCTGAGCCGGCAGGAGGTGCCCGGCCAGGTGCGGCTGCTGTTCCAGCCGTCGGAGGAAGGGGCGGACGAGGAAGGTGTCAGTGGTGCGTCCCGCATGATCGAAGATGGCGCGCTGGAAGGGGTTGACGTGGTGATTGCCCAACACGTGGACGCAACCCTCAATACCGGCACCATCATGGTGGGCGAAGGCTGGGTGTCGGCGGCCGTGGACTCGTTCAAAGCCGAGATCATAGGTCGCGGTGGGCACGGCGCTTTTCCCCACCAGACCCTCGATCCCATCTGGCTGACCTCGAACGTGCTCAACGCCTTATATGCCATTCCTTCCCGGCGGATCAAACCCCTGGAGCCCTGCGTCGTCACTGTGGGGGTCATCCAGGCGGGCACAGCCAGCAACATCATCCCAGATTCTGTCACCATAGAAGGCACATTGCGCAGCTTCGATGACGGCGTGCGGGAGCAGCTGATCGAGGAAGTGGAGACTGTTATGGCGATGGCTCGGGCTCTGGGCGGTGATTATCAGCTAGAAATTGGACCAGGCTATCCTGCTTCCTACAACGACCCTACCGTGGCCAGTTGGCTGCGCCAGGTTGGCAGCGACCTGCTGGGACAGGAATGCGTTGGCGCCAGGCAGAAGGCAATGGGATCAGAGGATTTCAGCTACATGACCCAGCTCGCCAAAGGGGCTATGATACGTCTGGGGGTCACACCGACAGGTGGCCAACCGCGCCCGGCGCATAGTGCTACCTTTGACATAGATGAGGAAGCACTGCCGGTCGGTGCGGGCGTGCTGGCGGAAGCCGCACGGCGGTTCGTGACCGGTCAATTTCAGTTGGACTGAGCCGATCACCTGGAGGATGAACCGGGTTGAAGGATCAATAGTGGGTGACGATGGTAGTGCCCAGCGGTGCCCAGTTGAAAAGCCGCTGGGCGTCAGGCACTGACATGTTGATACACCCGTGGCTCATCGGCGTGCCGAAGTTGCTGTGCCAATAGGTACCGTGCACACCGTAGCCCCGGTAGAAATACATGATGTAGGGCACATTGGGCAAATAGTAGCCTGGCCCCGTCATCAGAGCTGAAGCGTGCTTCACGTAGATGCTGTAAGTGCCCACCACCGTCGGTGTGCCCCAGGTGCCGGTGGAGACCAGTGTCTGAAAGACGGGCGTTTGTCCTTCGTAGCCGATCAACGTCTGGGTGGTCAGGTTGACGTCGATCCATTTTGCTCTGTGCCCGCGGGAGGGAGCCGGTGCCGGTTGGGACGGAGAGGGCGACGCGGGAGAGCCTGTCCCACCTGGAATCACCAGACGCTGGCCGCTGTAGATGAAATTGGGATTGGACAGGCCGTTGGCGGCCAGCAGGGCGGCCACTGTGGTCCGGTGGCGATAGGCAATACCATGCAGCGTATCCCCCGGCTTGACGATATAGGTGCTGCCAGACGGCGCGGTCGGCGTCTGGAGACTGCCGGGGATCACCAGTCGTTGACCGACATAGACCCAGGAGTTCCACCGCAGCCCGTTGGCAGCTGCCAGTTGGCTGACCCTCACGCCGAAACGAGCTGCAACGCCAACCAGTGTGTCTCCTGGCTGCACGGTGTAGGTGCCTGTCCCTTCAGCGTGGACGGGAACGGCAGCGAACGCGGCCAGGAGAATGAGGGCAACGAGAGAAGAAGTTATCACGCCACGGGCCATACTGGTGCTCCTGTCTGCCCTGCAGGGTGCTGGGCACATGTGGTCTGTTCGTACTGTCCGCACACAGGGCTGCAGCAATCATATTTTACATAACACAGGAGCATTATATCACAAGTTGTTCGCTCTGGCAAGAGCACGTTTGCAGGAGTGCCCCGGTATCAAGGAGGTGACATATGATGCTGTCACGTGAGGAATTGGAGCAGCAGGAAACTGAACGCCTGGCACCTGATGCCATGAAGAGTCGGGACACACGTGGCCGCCGCCACCCGGAGGGAGAGCATCCCTATCGCACCGCCTACCAGCGTGATCGGGATCGCATCCTCCACACTACTGCATTTCGCCGGCTGGAGAACAAGACCCAGGTCTTCATCATCACCGAGGGCGATTACTACCGCACCCGTCTCACCCACACCCTCGAAGTGGCGCAAATTGGCCGCACCATCGCTCGCGCCCTGCGCACCAACGAAGATCTGACCGAGGCGATCTGCCTTGCCCACGACCTGGGACACGGGCCATTTGGCCACAGCGGAGAAGCAGCCCTCAACGCGCTGATGCAGGAACACGGCGGCTTCGACCACAACCACCAAAGCCTTCGCATTGTAGAGACTCTGGAGCGCCGCTATCCTGATTTTCCTGGCCTCAACCGGTCCTGGGAGGTGCGCGAGGGGATTCTTAAGCATGAGACGGAATACGATCGAGGGATGGCGTACTCCTTTGAGCCGGAGAAGCGAGGCACGCTCGAATGTCAGATTGTCAACGCTGCCGACGAAATCGCCTATTCCACTGCCGACCTGGACGACGGGCTGAGGTCGGGAATGATCACAGCCGGCCAACTGAGCCAGGTGGCGCTATGGCAGGAAGTCATCAGCGAACAGGGCATTGACGTCGGCCACAGCATCGCAGAGATGCATCGACACTGGGTCATACGCAAGATGGTCGGCAGAGAGGTAACCGACCTGATAAAGGCCACCGACGAGGTGCTGCAAAGCCACGACGTGCAGTCGGCGGACGACGTTCGTAGTCTGGGCTTTAACGCAATCGCTCACTCCGAGGCCATGCAGGAGAAGAATCGTGAGCTAAAGGACTTCCTCTATCACAACCTCTATCGCCACTGGCGCGTGATGCGCATGGCCAGCAAGGCCGACCGCTTTCTCGGCCAGCTGTTCCGCCTGTATGTGGCGGAACCCTTGTTGCTTCCACAGCAGGTCCAGGACCGGCTGGCAGTCCCGGAAGCGGGAGGCAATGCCGACGAGAACGAAAGCGTGGAGCGGGTGGTATGTGACTACGTGGCCGGTATGACTGACCGCTACGCCCTGCAAGAATACCAGAAGCTATTCGATCCGATGGAACGGGTCTGAATGCGCCTACGATTCCTCCACATTCGGTAACGGGGAGATATCGTCCCACGAGGCATTGGCAGTATCAGATTTGACCCGGGCCGTCAACGAAACGGTCAAGCTGTTGAAGTAGCTCGAAGGGGGCGTGCCGTCGCCATACTCCATCTCGTCCACACGTGCCTCGACGGCCAGTGCTGTGGTCTCCAACATGATAGTTGTGCCGGGCGCTGCCAGAATTGGCTCTCCTCGAGCCGCCAGCTTGTTGCGTAGCGCCTCGTTCTCGTAGGCGTGATCGCTCACCAGGACCTTGGTGACGGTGCGGATGTCGCTCTTGTCGAACAGCCACACCTCAAAAGCCAGCACTCGCCTGGGAGTGTCCTCGCCCATCGCCTCCGAAATCCCCACGCCGCACTCACCCATGAACGTGCCGTCCTCGCCCTCGATAGAGAAGGACTCGTCAAAATTGTCCATCCCCAGCCGATAGGCACTTTTCCTGGTGAGGAGAGGCAGCGGGCCTTCGCCCAACCATTCGCTTTCGTCCACAGCCATCGCCGTCGTTGGCGCCGCCCGCTGCCGCCTGATGAGGAACACGATCAGAAAGGCCATTGCCCCAACCAGGATCAGAGCCAACAAGAGGACTAACAACAGCCCGACGCCGCGCAACCCGGAGGGTGACTCCTGGGGATCGGGTGTGGCAGCCGGAGATACTTGCTCGCCCGTCGGCCCGGCCGTCACCAGCCCCATTTCACTGGAAAACAGGATCACAAATTGAGCCTGCTCGGCGCTCCCTTCGTCCTGGTATTGGGTTACCAGCTGGTCCGTGGCCTGGCTGACAGCCGTTGAATCCCAACCTTCTATCTGATTCAGAGCCGCAGTCAGCACAACAATTCCCTGTGCCTCCTGGGTTTTGCCCTGAACCTGATACTCGGCAAACAGACGAGCCAGCGCACTCACTTTCTCTTCTGTCTCCCAACCAGCGAAACGCTGAGCAGCTACGTCAACCCGCCGTGTCAGATTATACGAGTCTACTACGGCTGCCACGTATTCCGCCTTTTCAGCCTCGTTCAACTCATAGGTGTATGCGTCGCCAACATACTGCACCGGCCACAGCCACCAGCCGATGACAAACCAGCCGATGAGACAACCTACAATGAGTCCCGCTATGGCACCCATCAACAGCGCTCGCTCTGGGGATTTCTCTGATACGCTCATGGGTTCACTCTCCTTAGGCGATGTACGACAAAGTTCAACTTTACTTAACGTATTCTACCATAATTTTATGTTTAGCACAAGTCCCATTCAATCCGACTTGCGCACTTGGGTACCGTGCGGTAGAATGCGGCGTCAGGCAAATGAGAGCACAAATCCCCTGAGGAGATTGAATGGTGAAAAAGGGAAGGGTCTTTTCCGGCGCCCGTCCTACCGGGCGGCAACACCTGGGCAACTACCTGGGCGCCATCAAGAACTACGTTACCCTGCAAGACGACTACGACTGCGTCTACTCCATTGTCGATCTGCACGCCCTCACCACGCTGGAGGACACCGCCCATCTGAGGGAATGGACCTATGAAATGGCACTTGACTGGCTGGCGGCCGGTATGGATCCCGGGCGGGGAACTATCGTGTTTGTTCAGTCCCACGTGCCGCAGGTCACGGAACTACACACCATTCTGAGCATGGTGACGCCATTGGGCAAGCTCACCCGGCTGCCCACTTTCAAGGAGAAAGTGCGCGAGCAGCCAGACAACGTCAACTACGGCTTGGTCGGCTATCCCGTGCTGATGTGTGCTGACATCACGCTATACAAGGCCAACGCGGTACCTGTGGGCGTGGATCAGGCGAGCCACCTGGAATTCACTCGGGAAATCGTGCGCACCTTCAACCACCACTTCGGGCCGGTGCTGGTGGAACCGCAAGCTGTGTATACTGAGACTCCGAGAGTGCTGGGTATCGACGGCGTGAACAAAATGAGCAAATCGCTCGACAATCACATAGAGATAGCCAGTTCCCCCGAGGAGATCTATGAGCGGGTGCGAATGATGGTCACCGACCCGCAGCGCCAGCGCCGTGGTGACCCCGGCCGACCAGAGGTGTGCAACGTCTTCTCGCTGCACCAGGTTTTCACGCCGCAGGAGACCGTACAGCAAATTGATTCTGACTGTCGCACAGCTGGCATCGGCTGTGTGGACTGCAAGAAGATGTTTGCCAAGAACCTGGCTGACTATTTCGCCCCCTTCCGTGAGCGGCGCGCCCGGCTGGCTGAGAATCCCGATGAGGTGTGGGAAGTGTTACACCGGGGGGCCGAGAAGGCCGGCGTCATCGCCAGTCAAGTCATAGATGAAGTGAAGGGGGCCGTGGGCTTGCCATAACGCGTATCCCTACAGAGTCATAGGGATCGACACGGAGGCCAGATGAGTGACCATCAACAGGTGATTGCGTTTCAAGGTGAACGGGGTGCCTACAGCGAAGCGGCAGCGGTGATCCACTTCGGGGATGCCATTCAGCCGCTACCATGCGTCACTTTCGAAGCGGTCTTTGAATCTGTGGAGAGTGGATCGGCTAACCAGGGCATCATCCCAGTTGAGAACTCATTGGCAGGCAGCATCCACCGCAACTACGATCTGCTTCTGCGGCACGACCTGACCATTGTGGGGGAGGTACAAACGCGGATCGCCCACACCCTGATCGCCATGCCTGGCGTGACGATGGACGACATTTCTCGCGTTTATTCGCATCCGCAGGCGCTGGCTCAATGCGAGCGATCACTGACCACATTGCTCCCCGACGCAGAGCGGGTGCCAGCCTATGACACAGCCGGCAGTGTGAAGATGTTGCGGGAAGGCAACGTCCAGGACGGAGCCGCCATCGCCAGCCGTCGCGCGGCCGACATCTATGAAATGACCATCCTGCGGGACCACATGGAAGACGATGCCGAGAACTACACCCGTTTCCTGGTGTTGGGAAGTGAGGCAGACATATCAACGGAACAAGCCAAAACCTCCATCGTCTTTTCTACCCGCAACATACCGGGCGCCCTGTTTAAATGTCTGGCCGTCTTTGCTCTGCGCGACATTGATCTGACCAAGATCGAATCGCGACCATTGCAGGGCAAGCGCTGGGAATATCTCTTTTACATTGACTTCGCTGGCAGCACACGCGAGACCCGTTGCCATAGTGCCCTCAATCACCTGCAAGAACTGACCACCTTCTTCCGCGTGCTGGGCTCGTATCCTCGGGGCGTGTAGACACTTCAGGAGGTGAGTACCACTCTATGTCCCACATCATCTCTATCTTTGGCAGCAGTGCACCGCAACCCGGCTCCGCTGACTACGAGGCAGCCCGAGAACTGGGGCAACGCGTGGCCAGGCTCGGCCTCACCGTGCAGACTGGTGGCTACCGGGGGGTGATGGAAGGGGCCAGCCGGGGCGCCAGCGAAGAGGGTGGTCACGTTATCGGCGTCACGTGCAACCAGATTGAGGAGTTCTTGCCCCTTGAGGCGAACCAGTGGGTCGAGGAGGAGATTCGACAGCCAACGCTGCGCCAGCGGGTCGTCTACCTGGTGGAGCGCTGCGACGCGATAGTGGTGATGCCGGGCGGTATCGGCACTTTGTCCGAGCTGGCAATGGCGTGGAGCTTGCTTCAGGTAGGTGAGATAGCATCTAAGCCTGTCGTCCCTGTCGGCGGATTGTGGCAACGTACCCTGGCCGCATTCATCGACAATGCTTACATCCGCCCGCAAGATGTGACGCTTCTCAAGCAGGTCAGAACGCCAGCTGAGGCGGCAAGCGTATTGGAGGATAGGTTGTTATCCGTTTGAGGAAACACCCGAGGGATGTCCAGCCCGGCTATCTGACCGCCGCTACCGTCCAATCACTGGCGACCAACAGGTTGAAAGGACTCATTGTTGCTCGTCGGACCATCAATGCTCTCAATCAAGGAGACTCGAAATCATGGCCGAAAAAATCACCCCCCGCAGTCAGGACTACGCTCGCT
>JAUVRU010000317.1 GCA_030597485.1 Anaerolineae bacterium | reverse complement strand
GAACTCGCTGCGGCCGGGACCGGTGCGGAAAGGGATCACGGCAAGCATATCAGCCTGGGCGATCGTGTTCAGCGGGCTGTCCATATTAGCCTGCGCGTTCGGCTCTAGCGCGAACGGAGGCGTCTCGGCAAAGACTCCCGGATGGGAGATATTGACATAATTCGCGCCCATGGCCGCCAGTTGATCGAAATCCTGTTGCGTGAAAGGCGGACCGACTGGACCGGATCCTATGAAATCGGAGCCATCCAGTGCGGGATAGACGCGGCGTTGATAGATGTTTGCCCCGCGCAGGTGCGTCCCTCCGGACCACAGCGCCCATTTGCCAAGGGATACATCGGGGTGCAGAGGCCGCGCCTCTTCGGGCTCCTGTGGAAATCCCTCCTCGGCCGGAAGGCGGGGGGTGGCGACGGCGCCGTCCGCGCCGAGTTGGTTGATGCCGCAACTCAGGCCAAGGCTGGCCAAGAGCGCCAGCGCCGTGGTGATCTTCCCGTAGGTATTGACACGACTCATCCCGCTGGCCTCCTCACCTGTTGGAGATGCTTGGCTGATCGGTGCGGCTGGCGCTCTCTGAACCGACCGTTGTTCGACGCGCTGTCAGGTGCCTGCCTGATATTATACCCCGCGCCCTCTGGCTGTGAAAGCGCTACACCGTCAGCGGATAGTCAGGCGAGTGGCGCGGAAGCGCCCTGACTCTGGTGTCGTCAGGCCGTATGATTTCGGTGCACTTGCTGGAGAGAGGAGGCGTGGCGCGGACTCGGCCGGTGTAGGCATGGGGTGGATGGTCAGGTCGGTGATGAAGGCAAAGCCAGGCGAGTAGGCCTGACAGCCATCGCTGGTGGGGGAGGGCGTGTGCGGGAGAAAAGGCGTGGGCGTCTAGGCACCATTCAGTGTCCCATCCCATCCGGCAAGGCGGGCGGACAGCCACCAGAGCGCCTGGCCCTTGAGCCTGCAATTGAAGCCGTGGGAGTGCTGGCATTCGTCATCAGTTGTCGGGAGATTGATGCAGTCTTCAGGGTGATCGTTGCACCACGTAGTGCACCAGGGACAGCTATCGTCCGTGCCTGGGTGGTAGGTCCCGTCCGGGGCATAGCTCTCAATGTCGGCAAAGTCGTAGAGTACCTTGTCGTGGTCCTGCACGTACTGCCGGACCAGGCCATTGTTGTAGGCCAGGTCACCGCTCCCACCATCGGTGTGGCCAGTCATGTAGACAAAGGCCACGCTTGGATACTCGTCTTCGAGTTGGTTCATCATGTCCAGGTATTGCTGCACGGGCGTATCCTGGTCGGACATCTCCCCGCACCAGGACCACATAAAGGCGGTGGCCGCCGGGGCGCCGTCGAGCAGGCCGCGGGCCGCGGCGAGAAACTCGCCTGGGTTCCAGGACCACCCGTCGTCGTAGCCCATGCGCATGCGCGGCGGGTCGCCCTGACCGGGAGGGGTCCGCCAGGCCTTGGCAAAGCTGTACGTGGGCGGGTCCACTTGCTCGCTCAGATATTCGGCTCCGGTCCACAGTTGGGTTCCGTGCGAGGTGGAACCGTAGGACCAGATGACGACCTGCTTGGCCTGGTCGAGCCAGTAGGCCGGAATCTGGCTGAGGTCGGTCGAGGTGTGGTCTACAATGATGGCTTGCTCTGTCGGCCCATCAGGCGTGGGGCTAGGCGTGGCGGTAGGCGTAGGGGAGGCGGCGAGGTGTTTAAGGATTACCGGCAGATAGAGCGGCCCTGAGGGCGGGGTGGGCGTGAGCGTAAGGGAGGGGGTATATGTTCCGGTCGCGGTGGGAGTCGGCGTGATCTCGGGCGCTCCCCATTCGTATGCCCCGATGTCACAAACGGCATCGCCGTCCCCGTCCCCGTCCACCGGCCGTGTGCGACCGAGATAGTCCACCGCCGGGCAGACCGTGTCGTCGCCAGCGTCAATGGCGGGGCTGCTTGAGGTTAGCATCATGCCATAGGCGGTTCCAGTGAATGGTCCGGCGAGCAGCGGGTCTCCGCAGATGTCGTGGGAACCGGAATCCACGTAGGTGCCATTGACTCCGCATTCGACGTTCTTGGCATTGTAGATGGCGTTGTGATCCGAGCCGAGTTGAAGGCTGGCACAGCCCTCCTGGTAGAAGAGGAAGGTGATGTCTCCGGGATCAAAGTAGTCCGTGTCCCCCAGAAAGACATTGTTTCGAGCCGTGAGCGTCTCTGTGCCGTTACAACTAAAACCCTCGCGGGGCCCTCCGCCCACCAGGCCATCACCCTGACCATAGATGGTCGAGTTCACGATGGAGACCTGTTCGCCCCCCGTGTAATAGACCACCAGCGCGCTCCCGAGGGCCCGGCAGGGATCCACGTTGTAGGTGAAAGCTTGGCCGTCGAAAAAGGCACAGTTTCCCACCAGCACGCTGTTGGTGATCACAGCCTGACCGGTGGTCTTGACCTGGTTGCCAGCATTCCCCTCGGCACGGATCCGGTTGAGGGTGATGCTGCCACCCAGAGTATTATAGAACAAGTCCAGACCATCAGAGGTGTTGTGCAGAAAGGACGAATCTTCGATTATCCAGTCTCCCCCCGTTGCGCCGGTGCCCACCCCGTCGCCGTACCCGCCGGCCGTCTGCGCCCAGCAGCCGGTTGGCTCCCCGCCGGGGTAGGTCTCGCCGCAGCCGTTCCACTCGACCGTCCAGTGACGGAAGGTCAAGCTGCCCGAGTTCGAGTCGTTCCCTTCAATATCGCCGTCCCAACCGACCCAGCCGTTGCCTGCAATGCGCACGTTCTCCACGGTCCAATCGGTAAGGCGGCCGGCGTGGATCCCACCGACAGCCAAACCGTGGATGTTCAGGTTGCGCAGGTGGACGTTGGCCGAGTCCTCGGCGTAGATTCCCACAGCGGCCCACTCGCCAAAGGGATAGTTATCACGCACGCAAGCCAGACCTCCCGTGTGGTCCTCGACGCAGCCCGAGTGATCGGTGATCTCCAGGCAGGCAATCTCGACGTTGCTGGAGCCGGTCAGGTTGACGACGTAATACGAACGTTGCGTGCCCCACAGTTCGGGTGGGTTGGCACACCCAGCACCCGCACCGGCTCCCAGGATGCGAGTAGGGTGGGCCGGGTCCGGGCCGCTGGGGATCGGGGGCATGTGGCAGCCAAAGGCCCCATCGGACTCGCAGTTGTCGGCTCCGGGTGCGTCGTAGCCCATCATATAGCTCCCGGAGGCGACGATGAGGGTATCGCCGCCGGCGATTCGTGGCGTGCTGTCCGGCGGGAGTGCTCGAAAGGGGTGGTCCCAAGCGCAAGGTTGGCCTGTGCCACTGCCGGGGTCGGGGGCGTCCACGAGGCCCGTGCATCGGTCGGTGGAACCCCCGTCTGTACGGACGTAATAAGTGATTTGGGCCTGCCCGGGTTGCGCTGCCCCCAGGCCATGCCCATCCGGCCCCAACCACGCGCCGGCGACCGTGAACAGCAGGGCCAGCAGCGCCAGTGCACCCGCGGTGACCAGTAATACTGCTCTCTGGTGGTTCATCGTTCTTCTCCTTGGATGGACCTGCGAATCGGCCAGCGAATGTCGGACCCACCATCCTGCGGGCGGTGGTTGCCTTCCAGGTCGGTCGTCAGCCGGCGGATGGTGCGCCGACCGCCCGCTGGCCGGCGACAATCACTCCAGTCCCCCCACATAGTGGGGGCTCAGGGACAGGCAGCCCAAGGTGTCTCCTTGAAGACATGGGACAACCTGCCAAATCAGCACGCATCTCTTGCCCTGTCAATCCTAATTACTGAGCTTCGGAGACGAGTTACCACCAGGTATCCAACATGGTGAAACTGGCACGAAAAAGGCCCCCAGTCGCCACGCAGATCATATTCTCCACCATGTTGGAGCTCATCATGCACGGGTTCATCAGTACTTCCGAGTTCGCGCAAAACGTGTTTGACCGAGACGACCTGGCAGTGATGGCGGCTCGCAGCATGCGGGCGATGCTGGGCTCCCGTCGAACGCGGATATCTGATATCTCGCAAGGAATG
>JAUVRU010000386.1 GCA_030597485.1 Anaerolineae bacterium | reverse complement strand
TGTTTGCTGTCAGCTTCTGGCCCTCACAATTCCTTGGCACACCATCTCACCATGTTTGCATACAGCTTGCTCGTGTACTCCCAATTCAAGAAAGATGGTGCAGCACCGTGATGAGCACAATCCACAGCAGATGCCAAAGATCTTCCCCGGCCATAGTCCCCCGTCACCAGGAACGGGTCATTGCCGTATTCCTCTATGACCGCTATGACTGTTGCATCGTCTTTGGGAATTAAGCGATTATATGATAGAAACCAGCCTTCCCATTTGTCCGGTATTCCGCCCAGTATCGGATGGTTCTTCTCAAGAACCACAGGCAGGAATCCTTCGGGGACTTCAACTCTATCATCTGTGTCCATCAGCGTTACCGGCAGCAATTTCTCCACCGGCGTCCCCTTGTAGAATGCTTGGGCGTAGGCACCCGTAAATGACAGGTATCCTCCCCACATAAGGAACCCACCGCCTTCACGCACATACTGTTCGAGCAGATTGAGCCTGTTGGGCGTTTTTTCGCCTTCCATGGTTCTTTGGGAGATCAAGATAGTGTCACTTCCAACATCACTGAGCACAATGACATCGTACCGCTTCATTTCGTCCAACGTCCAGGGGAACTCCTCTGCGACTTTGTTTGTTGGGCAATAATCAAGGTCAATTCCATTCTCTTCCAATGCTTTGATGAAGTACCCTCCGTGTTCGAAGTAGCGTCCCATGCTGAAGGAGTTTCTTCCTTTGTAGATAGTCTGGAGAGTGTAAATCGCCTCACCTGCAAACAGTACCTTGGACATCGTGTGCCTCCTCAAGTGGATTGCCTGCTGTCACTGCTAAGGCTGGTTGTGGGCCGACGTCAGAGATTCCTCAAGAGACTATTTCAACAGTTTGCCAATAAGCACCTCCATCTCTTTGGCGTCTCCTTTTTCGAGGTAGCCCGCTACCACGGAAAACGCAACCGAGCTTCTTGCTGGGATCTCCTTGATGTTGCCCTTATTCTTTTCTGCTGTGTAACCCTCGGGATCACACGTGGCGGGCAGCGCCAAACCGAGTCCCGCCTGATCGTCTGTTCTTGATATCCAACGCGTATTGTGGTCGAGTTCCTCAGGTTTGTACCGTATGTAGTCAGCCGATTGGTCAGCATGCACCTGCATATAGTGCGACCACCCATCCTCATCTAGCTTCGGAGAGTGAATGAAGAATGCTATCTCGGGATTGTACTCATCCCCCGGTCTGATGACTTCGGTAAGCCTTGGATTCTTCTCCAATTGCCGGAGGAAATCTACGAACTCCTCTGATACCTTCACGTGCTCTGGAATAGCCGTCCTCAGCTCCATGCTTTCTTTCGTCCACGCCACACTCTGGACTATTCTGCCCTGGTTGACCGGGCGGAAGTTGACGTGACACATGTACATCAGCTCCATCGGATAGTTCGAACGATTCTCAATCGTCATTGAGACATCAATAAGCGCCGAACCTTGGTGGAGTCTGACAAGAGGCCGAGCCTGGTATTTGTCTCCAAATGCTCTGTTGTAGTCATACGTGCCAGTCACGCCTATGTACTCACCCTGTTCGTCGTTGCCGACTACTATCGCCGCCTCATCATAATCTGTATATGGGAGTTCACCGTGAAGCGTGTGGTCATCCTCGGATCCCGGGCAACCCATGCGCAAAGGTCCACAGTGCATCACAAAACATCCGTACGTGCTGAGAAAATGATCGGTGTTCTTGGGCTCCTGATACATCGTCTTCACATATCATGTCGCGCTCGAGCCAGTTGGACTTGGGCAAGCGACACGCACCAGACCCTCTCACCCACGTTGCCGGTCAGGTGGCAAAACCAGCACTCAGCCCAGCGGTCTCCTCACTCCCACCGAAAGATGAATTCCTCGCTCTTAGGGCTCACCGGGGTGCCCGAACCGTCGGCATTCTTGCGTTCCACGAACACATGCCAGTGATACAGCAGCTCAGGGCCATCAGCTTGATGGTAGAAGCCCTCCGGGATCTGCCACTCCGGCGACTTCACCCAAACCCCCTGATAGATCGGCTTACCTTGTTGCCAGTAGATCAGACGTACCGCATACCCCTCGTCGTCGGCCAGGCCCTCAACCGGCGCCCATCGGAGGAAAACAATCAACCCAGTAACCACACTTTCATCAGCCGGCTCCAGCAACACAGGTGCCGGATACTTGAACCGTGGCCGACGCGTGTAAGTCGGTGACGGAGTGGCGCCGATGGTAGGGATCGGCACGACTGTGGCAATGACCTCAGCTGGCGGCTCGGGGGTGTGCGCGGCGGCAGGCGACGGTGGCACAGGCGTACGAGTAGCTGTTGGCGGCGGTGGTGTCGGTGTGCCCGTCACGTCCGCCGCTGTCGCGGGCGCGACCACTGGCTCGGCTGGCGGGCTGGGACCAGGCGGTGCTGTCGCCGGCGACATGGTCTGCGACACAATGAGCATGGTGGCCCCAATGCCCAACAGGGCCAGCAGCCCTCCAATCAGAAGACGGCGGGAAGGGGAAGGACGAGCAGACACCTTGTCCGCCATAGCCAAGTGCACGGTCACGCCCTCGGGAGCCGCCTCCGGCTCGAGGTCGGTGGGGGACACCGCCTGGGACGGTGGCTCAAGTTCCGCGGCCGGCGACTCACCAGTGGTGACGGCTGCCTGCAACGCTTCGGCCAGCTCACTCGCGGTGGCGAAGCGTTCATCTGGCTTCTTGGCCATAGCCTTGAATACGACCTGCTCCACGGCTTCAGGAATGGCCGGGTCTATGGAACGGGGCGGAGGCAAGGGTTCCTGCACATGCTTGAAGATCACGGCCATCGAGGTATCAGCGCTGAAGGGCACCTGCCCCACGAGCATCTCGTACAGCACGACGCCCAACGAGTAGATATCGCTGCGGCCGTCTATCTTCCCGCCCATGCCTTGCTCAGGCGACATGTAGTCAGGCGTGCCGACCACCCCGGTCACCGTGAAACGTGTGCCCTCCACCAGATGCGCAATGCCAAAATCGGACAGCACGACCTGGCTATTGGCGGTCAGAAGCACGTTGGCTGGTTTCACGGCCCGATGGATCATCCCCTGCTGGTGAGCGTAGTCTAGCGCATCCGCTATCTGCCTGATGATGCGCACGACCTCCTCAGGAGGCAGGCGCTCCTCGACCTCGCGCGTAGTTTCCAGGCGATCCTTGAGTGTTTGCCCCTCGACGAATTCCGTGACCATGTAGTAACAGTCGCCCTCATGGCCGAAATCGTGGATTTGCACAATGTTGGGATGACGCAGCGCAGCTACGGCTCTGGCTTCCCGTCGAAAACGGGCCAGGAACTTCTCATCGGCAGCGACCATAGGGTGGAGGACCTTGATCGCCACATACCGGTCGAGGGCAGGTTGGTAGGCCTTGTAGACCACGGCCATTCCCCCTCGGCCCAATTCTTCAATGACACGGTATCGGTCTATGTTCTGGCCGGAGAGGTCCAGCATAGATGTCTTCTCCTGGCCCGGTCACGGTCGGGACAATGGTGACCATGTTGCCGGCAATACCGGGCACCGGGACGGAG
>JAUVRU010000156.1 GCA_030597485.1 Anaerolineae bacterium | reverse complement strand
TCTCCGTGTGCGCGCCGTCACAGGAAGCGCAGGAGGGGGGGATGCACTACGCGCGGATGGGCGGCGCGGTCAGCCTGTTCGCCAGCCTGCCTACGGGCGCCTCCGACATCACCCTGGACAGCCGGGTGATCCACTACGGCGAGCTGCGCATCACCGGCGCTTCGGACTCTCGTCCCGAGCACGTGAGCAAGGCCGTGCAGCTGATGTCCGAGGGCAAGATAAACGCCGATCCCATCATCACCCATCGGGTGTCCCTGGAGCAAATCCACAATGGCCTGGATTTGATGAAAGCGAAGCAGTCGCTCAAGGTACTGGTCTATCCCTAAACTGGACAAGCCGGCCCGTCCTGGCTCGCGCCAGCGGGCCAGGGCACCAAAACCAGGGCGAATCATCCACGAAGGACACCAAGAGACACTGAGTCTTTCCTGTTCTCTTTGTCCCCAGGGACCGGGATGATATGTTTTTTCGTGCGCTTCGTGGATGTGTTTTTTTGCCCAATCTGCAAGGGGTTCAGAAGAGAATGGAGATACCCACAATATGAGACTACAGAACAGAGTCGCCGTGGTGACCGGTGGTGGCAGCGGCATCGGCGGGGAAATCTGTCGGGCTTTGGCCCGAGAGGGCGCATCGGTGGCCGTTACCGACCTGCGTGAGGAGGCGGCCGAAGCGGTTGCGGCCCAGATTCAGGGTGCCAGCAGGGGCCAGGCCGCCGCCTGGGCCTTCGACGTTGGGGACCGCCCGGCGGTGGAACAAGCCGCCGACGAGATCGAGAAGCAATTGGGGCCGCTGGACATCTGGGTGAACAACGCCGGTTGGTCCAAGATCGTTCCCTTCCTCGACTGCACCGACGTCATATGGGATCGCTCACTGCACATTAACCTGACGGGCACCTTCATCGGCTGCCAGGTGGCCATCCGAAGCATGCTGCCCCGCCGGCGCGGGGTGATCATCAACATGTCCTCCCAGTCCGGCAAGACGGGAAACAACCATTTCGCCGCCTATTGCGCCAGCAAGTTCGGGGTCATTGGGTTGACCCAGTCGCTGGCCATCGAGTTCGCCAGACAGGGAATCCGGGTGAATGCCATCTGCCCGGGCGTGGTCTTTACGCCCATGTGGGACGAGATCAAGCACGACTACGCCCGCAAGCGTGACATGAATCCGGAGGACGTGCGAGACTACATGGCGGACAAGATTCCTATGGGCCGGCTGTGCACTGAGGAGGATGTGGCCCTCACCGCTGTCTTCCTTGCCAGCGACGATGCAGCTTACATCACCGGACAGGCCATCAACCTGGCCGGTGGCATGGTGATGCACTGATCTGTTCCCGAATCCAGGCCATCGACGATCGCTCTGTGAGAGCGTTCAGTGCCCAAGCAATAGAACGCTGATTGCGCAGATGTGACGCAGAAACACGCGGATATCACTGAGGAATCCAGCGAGAATCAGCGTGCATCTATGTCATCTAGGTTCTATTCAGGGAGTGGCTGAACGGTGCGCAGATAACGGGCTCGGTCTACCATGTGGTTTCGTCTCCGTCGACGACCAGGCGTCATTTTAGCCTGAAAGCGGCTCTCAACAGCCGGACCACCCGTTCCGTCCTCGTCTCCGTGTCCAGGTCGTCCTCGACTCCCTCGTCTTCGACCAGGTGATCCTGATTGGATTCCTCGAAGGCCCGCCCAAACTCCTCGTTGTCGAAAACCAGGATGGGACCTCGTTTGCCATTCTCGACCGTCACGTCGCCGAACGGGTGGCCGGCCTGGTCGACCAGGTCTTCATACACAGCCAAGCGCGCGTACTGGTTGGCCCGGTAATTCCACAAGTACACGCCGACGAAGAGCATCGCCAGGATGATGAACATCTCTAGATTGGTCAGTCCAGTCAACTCAGTGACCGTGCTGTGCGGCACTATCAGGGCGGCAATGGCAATCACCGAAACCACCAACAGCGCCACCGCTGCCCAACGATTTCCCTGGGCCCGCTCGGGTGGCCCGTGCTTGGAGGGACGATAGCTGGTGAGCACCTCTGCCATCTCGTTGCATCCTTGGCACAGCGGCAGTTGAATCGTCCACCGGATAGCGTGCCCTCTCTTGAGCTGGTACTCAGCGGTCAATGTCCGCCGCTCCCACCCTGGCCGGCCAAAGCAGCTGCTGCACCGTTTGGGAACACTGTGGCCCTGAAGGTCCTCCAGGCGCAGTTTCAACTCAACCTGATAGCTCAGGCTATGCCTCCGATACGTCCCTGTTCCTGGTTCAGGAAGGGGAGGGGGGGGGACGAAAACCAATCCCACACCACCGCGTTTTCTGCATCCCGGGCGGCAGAACCTCTCACTGCCACCAGCAAATCATACCATACGCTGGCTACCTGAACAACAGCGGCCGCCACCTACGTGCGGCCGGCGCTGATTGGGCCGGGGCTGACGATTCAATGCAGGCCGGCCGACTCCGACGACGGGGAAGATGAGGAGGCCGGCCGGCTCGTATCGACCAGATACGCCTGCACGATGGCCAACACTGAATGGCCGTATCGTTCCAGCTTGGCCGGCCCTATGCCGGGGATAGCCATCAGCGCATCAGGATCGGTGGGCAGACTGGCAGCGATAGCGTGCAGCACCTGGTCCTGGAAGATCACGAAGGCCGGCGTGCCTTCCTCACGCGCCTGGGCAGATCGCCACTGGCGGAGCGTCTCAAACAAGGCTGCATCGCTATCTGCCTCGGGCGACTGATCGCCAGAAGTGCGATCACTTGCCGCTGTGGGCATGGGGCTGGCCGGGGGCTTCCTCGCCTCCGGACGCTCCGGCTGCGGCGATGCCGCCGGCTCTGCCGCTCTCCGGGCGCTGAGCACGCACCGGATCGCGTCGTAGGAGATGGTTCCGGGCAGACGCTGTTTGATTGGGGATAGAAGTTCAGTTCCCACTTCGGCCACCACGGCGAACACCTGTGCAACCACGTCAGCAGTGACAATGCTTTCCAGCTCGACATCACCGCGGGCGATCAGGCGGGCCAGGTGATTGTAGATCGTTCTCACCAGACGCTCACGGGTTTCAGCGATTTGGGTGGGCGTGAGTCCCCGGCGGTGCAGGGCCAACGTCTCATCCACGGTACTGGAACGGGCGGAGCGGCTCTGTCGGCGGGCCTCAGTCTGGCCGGAAGTTACGTCCACACGGACGGGCAGCGGGATAGCAGCCCGGGCGGTCAAAGCGGCTGTTCCCGCCTCCGTGAGGGCCAGCACCGGCCATCGGGGGTTATCACCGCCCAACGCCAGGTAGCGACGCTCTATCAGGGCATCGATGATGGCCAGGATACGTTCCTGGCCCACCTGACCCAGTTTGCCGTGAAACTTATGCCGTTGGTAGCCCATCCGGGTGATCGCCTGAGCCCGCGAACCCTTGAGAATCTGCGCTAGCCGCGTCCGCCCCACCGGTCGGGGCAGCGTGCGCACCGTCTCCAGCACCACCAGCGGAACCCACTCCTCAGCGGTTTTGGCCGGGCGCAGGTCAGCCTGGGTGGCCCGCCGGTTGCAGTTATCGCAACACGGTGCCTCCTGGGCGCCATCGGGCTGCTTTGTGGCACTGTCGTCTCCAAAGTAGTCGAGCAGATATCGCCGGCGGCAGCCGTCCCCGTCGGCATAGGTCATCATTCGATCCAACAGATGGTGACGGTGGGCCGCGTGGGCCGCGATGGCCTCTGCCTGTGCCTCCAGCGCCCCCTCATCAGGAGCAAGAACCCGCCAGTTTGACAAGACTCCCTGGTTGCCCAGGTACAACAACGCCCCGGCTTGCTCCAGGTGGCCCATAACCACCCGAATCTTGTTGGGGTGCAAGCCGGTGATGTCGGCCACCTGGTCCGAGTCGACCAGCGCCTGGCCGTCCTGGGCCATCCGGCTCACCAGCTGATACACGTCGCCCAGCTCAGCCAGGGTGGGCGTGTTAGAGTCAATGAGCCAGGCCTGCAGGCCGCGATCGTGAGGGGAGAAGAACAGGCTGCAGCTGGCGGGCTGGCCGTCGCGCCCGGCACGACCGGCTTCCTGGTAGTAGGACTCCACGGTGCCCGTGATGTGGTAGTGAATCACGGCCCGAATGTCGGGCTTGTCCACCCCCATGCCGAAAGCATTGGTCGCCACCACCACCGGGAGACGATCGCTCATAAAGGCATCCTGCACGCTGCGGCGCGTCTCCGGGTCGAGGCCGGCATGGTAGGCTTGAGCGTCCTGGTCCGTCTCCTCCCTAATGAACAGCGCCACCTCCTCGGCAGCCCGGCGGGTGCCAGTATAGACAATGACGCTGCCGGTGCTGGCCGTCGCCAGATGGCTCTCCTGTCGCCGGGTGGAAGCGGAGGAATGGGAGGGCAGGTCGCCCAGCAGCTGACGCAGCAGGTCCAATTTGGCGCTGTCGTCACCCGTGTGATGCACCGAGAAGGTGAGGTTGGGCCGGTTGAAACCGGTGACAATCCGCTCGTCATCGGCCGGACCCAGGAGTCTGAGGATGTCGGACTGCACCTGAGGGGTGGCGGTGGCCGTGGTGGCCAACATGGGCGGGCGCCCCAGTTCTTCCCAGGCGGGGCGGATCTTGAGGTAGTCGGGACGGAAATCGTGACCCCAATGAGAGACGCAGTGGGCTTCGTCCACCGCCAACAGGCTGACCCGGACATCCGCCAGTGCCCTGAGGAAACGGGAGGAGCGCAGCCGTTCGGGGGCAACGTACACCAGCCTGACGTCTCCCCGGCGCACGGCCATCAAGCGGCGGGATTGCTCGCTGGCGGGCAGGCTGCTGTTGACGTAGGTGGCGGTCAGTCGTGGTTCCGTCTGGAGTCCCTCACTGCTGAGCAGGGCGTCTACCTGGTCCTTCATCAGGGCAATGAGGGGGGAGATGACCAGCACCAGGCCGGGCAAGAGCAGAGCGGGAAGTTGATACGCCAGCGATTTGCCAGCGCCGGTGGGCATCACCAGCAGCGTGTGTTGACCGGCCAGCACCCGTTCGATGGCTGCCTCCTGACCGGGACGGAAGGAGTCCAGGCCAAAACGCTGGCGGAGGATGGCGAGCAGATCGGGTGACTGCGGGGCCATATCGAGTTACCAGATGGTTTCAACAAGATAGATGTGATGCCGCCCATCATCAGCTTCTCCCAGAGTGTGGGCAGCTCGCCTTCCAAGGGCACGAGAGCCTTGCAGATGTCGAACGATGGTGACCGTGTCAGCCAGGTAGTTCATCCGGATTGGGCCTTGTTGAGCGCCTGAGAAGTGATTTGTTGACGCAGTAGGCGTACATCATCGTCAGTGACGTCAAATTCGATGTCACTCCACATTCCTCCCAAGGCTATCACTCGACCGACTTCAGATTGAGACTCCTGTCGGTACTTGAGGAAATCCAGAAACCGGGCAAGATCCTCCAGCTGGTCAGGTGACAACTCTTCGAGAGTCTGGTGTATTCTCTGCTTGATGGAGGGGACTGTACTCATCTTTTCCTCCCTCGGGCACCTAGGTCTCACTGACCAGACCAGCGCCGAGCGATCCTTCCACTTGCTCCAGGCATCAATCGAAGCAGTTGGAAAACGTGAAGCACTCTGGCCGGAATGTGTGGGGCTCAGTATATCACACCTGTCTGGGGGCGACAACCAGACCGGCTGGCGAGCATCAGAGGCACGATTTGTGTGTCCAGGAAGCTGGGCTGGAAGTGGGAAGTGGGAAGTAGGAAGTAAGGAGTAGGGAGTAGGGGGCCCCTCTTTCGGAACCTCCCACTGGATTCGGGCTCATCAATCTGTTAAGACCCTGGACTCCTCAACTGGTTGAGGTTCACTGCTACACAAGCTGGAGACTGCCAGAGCCTGGACAGGCTCCCTCGTGGGGCCGTAGATGTTTCTCACATAATGTGGTATGCTCGTGCGTTGGCAGCGGTGAGTTCGCCGTGGCTCGCTACTAGCTGCTATACGGGGCCAGGCTGCCGGTGGCCTTCGAGACTCGACATTGACAATGGGAGGCTCTTGCCC
>JAUVRU010000291.1 GCA_030597485.1 Anaerolineae bacterium | reverse complement strand
CGGACAACCACGCGAGCCGGCCCGCCACGTCTCGGGCAGACGCCCGGAGTCTGGTGGGTACCTGTCCTCTGACCAAACGCGCCTCTACCAAGAGGTGCACGTCATCGGGTGTCACCGGCCCATAAGTCACTGCCTCCGGATAAACGATCACCAGGGGCAATGCCTTGTGGCGTCCCATATCCCCGGCCATGGTGACCGCAACTTCCCCTTGCAGGCCAAACCCTCGCACCTCCTGCTGCAAGCGCTCGAAGACCTGCTGGGCACCTCGTTCCATGCTGTCACGGTCACCGGAAACCAACACCAACGCCCGGGTTGCTTCCATCTTCTTCTCCTTTACAGGTAGCGCGCCAGGATTCCCGGCACTTGATCGGGTTTGACATTGCCGTATAGATCGTCATCAATGATCACCACTGGGCCAACGCCGCACACCCCCAAACAGCTGGTGGTCAGCAGCGTCCACTTTCCATCATCGCTTGTCTCCCCTGGCTCCAGTGCCAATTCGTTCTGTAGCGCCTGCCATACTTCCGCACCACCTACCAGGTGACAGGGCGCGCTGTCACAGAACTGGATCACGTGCTTCCCTCTGGGCTTGGTTGAAAGCATGTGATAGAAGCTGGCTACCGACATAACCTGACTGGCCGCCACTCGCACCTGTTGGCTGATTTCTGCCATCGCTTCCGCTGGCAAGTACCCCAGTTCACGGTTGACCTCGGCCAGAACTGGGACCAATCCCTCCCGCGAGTCTCCGTGGTGGGTAATCGCTTGCCGCACAACCGAGGGCACATCTTTGCCGTTGTAGGTGCCGCTTTTCATGCTGGTACTCCTTTCAACGCTATGCGTATTCCGAAAGACACCCGGGCGCGTTGTCTTGCAGGCCTTGCCGATCGTGAAGGCAAGTTGAGAGTCTGTCTCAGTGTTGCTGCCGTTCATCCAGTCAAAGCCAATCCCCTGGCCGGTGCCCATAATCGACACGTCACAAACGGAAGTTCGCTGCTGAGACTGCGATGGTCGCACTACAGGACGCTACCCGCTGGCGAATGCGCAAGGTCTCCGGCGCTGATGCTGCTCAGCGCGAGCGCCGGTGCCAGAACCGTCAGCCGGGAATCACAAGTTCCTGAACCACCCTTGATCCCATGACGTGTTCTCTTATGATCTGCCTTGCTTTTTCGGGCGAGACCTTGCCGTACGTCGCTCTCGGCCCTCCGCCGATTGACACCTCGACGCAAGGTTCCCACTCGCACGCCCCTGCGCACCCTGTCTTGCTGACAACAATGCCGCTCAAGTCCTCTTCTTCGATCGCGTCGAGAATGGCCCTTAGTGCCTCCTGAGCGCCGGCGGCAATGCCACAAGTGCCCATGCCAACCACAACCTGAGCGTGGCTGGCGGCCATTCTGGCCTGGCGGTTCTCTACATATTCATCCTTGAGTCGTCGCAGATCTTCTAAGGACCTAATCTCTGGCACGTTGTTTTCTCCTGTTCGTCTGTCCAACAATCGAGCAGCTACGTACGGCGTGAGAAGCCACGGGAATCTGGAGTTTATCACCTTCGATTTGACGAGTCAAATATCTGGTGCGGATTTGGCGGTGCAGCTGGGTGCTTTCTGTTGCTCGGGAGTGCCCAACCTGGCCATCTCATCCGTGGGACCTCGGGCCCTGCCGGTCACAGACAAGGTCAACCGACCATCTTCCGCTTGCTCACAAGCTACACTGCCCCACCTAGGATTCTACACCCTTTGACCGATTTCTATAAGTGACACATGTCATGTTTCTGAACGATACAGGTCACCAAGTGACATCCATCACAAACAGCATTGGCATTGGGCCGCTCACCGTGATGGCTGTCCGCCAGTCGTCCGCTCATGGGAGGATGGTCACAGTGCCCAGGGTGGCGGAAAACCCATCCACACTGGGATAATCCTCCACCGGCAATGCCTCCAGCGTGCCCGCCTGGTACACCACTGCCTCCAGGCGATAGTCGCCTGGGGCAGCGTCCGCAGGGATGGGCAGGATGTACACATTGATGGCTTGATTGAGGCGCGCGTCCTCCAGCGGCCAGGCCGAGGTGCGGAAGTGCCGGTCGTTGAGCAAGTCTTTGTCGGTGGGTGAGAGCATATTCCCCTGGGCATCGCGCAGCCGCAGCGAAGCTCGATAGTCGGCAGCGGCATCGGCCAGGAGCGAGAAGTGCAGCGTGACCCACGCCGAGCCACCGGCCGGGGCCGAGTCAGAGAACGCAACGCCATCCAGATGAACCGTGTCGCCGAAGACGCAATCTGCTGGCGTCAGGTCATCGGGCAGGCTGAACTCGGCGTCGGACGGCATATCCCACCACCCTACACGATAGCCACGGAAGTTCGTGTCACCCCCTCGCTGCCCGGCTTTGTCCAGCAAATAGGGCATGATGCCCCGGGGATCGGTATCGCTGCCCCACCAGCTGACCCAGTAGATGCGACGCCGTCCGGCCGCTTCGGCGTTCAGCGTCTGAGCCGCCGCATGCACGTCCACGAAAAGATAACCGGTGGGGGCGGGGATGCGCTCAGCGTAGTAATGAAAGGGGTGGGGCACGTCCACGTAGACCAGGTCGTCGGGTGTGGTTTCGGCCGCCAGCCAGGCAACGACGCCGGCACTGTCGTCCTTGAAGGCAGCGGTGTTGGTGAAGTAGCTGGTGGTGCCCACCCCCAGCGCTGCCACCACGACAGCGACCAGCACAGCCTGTGGCAGCCTGAGCAGTTTGTTTCTCTCAGGCGGCCAGCATTCTATTCCCACCCCCCACAGCAAGAGCAGGGCTGGGGTGACCAGCATCATGTAGCGGGGCTCAAAGGAAGGCCGGCGCTGCAGCACCGCGAAGTACAGCGCTAGGGGAACGCAGAACCAGCCAACGAGGAGGGCAATCGTGCCTGGACGGCAGCGATCGCTCGCGCGGAGAGCCGTCCACAGCCAGGCCAGAACTGTCAGCCCGGTGGCAGCCGCCACGGCTCCTGCCAGCCCGGCCATCCCTGGGAATACGTTCGTTCCCACCGAGTAGGCCAGCCACGAACGGGAGATGAACTCCACCAACCCGGGCGGTCTGAGGTTCGGGTTGGCATAGGCGGTGGTTTGCCCCAGAGCCAGGGGAAGCTGCGGCAGGAACAGGATCAGCACTGCCAGCTGGGAACCGATCCAGACCACGATCCGCTGTTGGCGTTGGTTCAGTCGGCCCTGCCGCACATCCAGCGTTGTGGCGGTTTCTCTATCCTTCAGCACCCACCCCAACCAGACCAGGTTCTGGAAGGCCAACAGGAATACTGTGAAGTAGTGCGTGTAGAGGGCGGCGGTCGTAGCCAGCACGTAGCCCATCCACCAGACATTCAGGCGGCGGTGGCCCGCTGACGTTGCTTGATCCTGTTGCTGGCAGACTATGCGCCATTGCGCGTAGCCGCTGAGGAGAGCGAAGAGAGTCACCATGGCGTACATGCGCACTTCTTGGGCATAGGCCACGTACAACGGATAGATGGCTGCCAGGATGCCCACCAGCGTCAATGCAGCGCGGCTTTGGCGGCCCATCTGCCGGGCCATCCGCCACCCGACGTGCATGAGTAAGGCGACTGTCAGCAGGCTGAAGATGACTGACAGATATCGCAACGCGAACTCACTCTGCCCAGCTGTTGCCATCCAACCGTGCAGCACCAAAAAATAGCCCGGCGGATGAACATCCATGCCGGGCAGGGTGGCGATTTGAGACAGCGGGGCCGATGCCATCTCTATCGAATGCCCCTCGTCCCACCAGATGGATTGGAAGTCGAGGTGATGCACGCGCAGGGCAAACGCCAGCAACAGAACAGGAATGGACGCTCGGAAGCGGCTGTCTCTTGGCATGATCACCTTGGAAGGGTAGGCCTGGGCTGGAGTATAGCACGGAGGCTACCGTGCGTCAATCACATCCGTGCTGTAGGTGCGTTCGGTTTTGGGGGCGAGTATCCAGACTTCCGAAGTTTTCGTGTTAGCCTGTATCCATTCTGGCTGGCTTGAGACCGAATCTGGCTGCAAAACCGGTGGATCCCGGCAAACTTCGGAAGTCTTTGCCCTCAGAATCGAACACACCCCGTGCTGTGCTTCTTGCTTATTGCGCGAAATTGAGGTGGGATATACAATGAAGGGGTGCACTTCAGTGTTTATCCAGTCGGTG
>JAUVRU010000235.1 GCA_030597485.1 Anaerolineae bacterium | reverse complement strand
ATAACGGTCGTCGATCCTGGCCCCAAGAATAGCGACTTTTCCCCCTTCGGGCAAATCGGTGTTGACGTACGGCTCCCCGCTAGTCTGGTCCACAACCCTGACCAGGTCCGGGCTGGTCACATAGGGTTCGTCATCGAGCCAGGTGATGTGGTTCTCGTTCGGGAGCCATATCTTGAGCTTGTGTCCCGTGAAGTCCCCTATGCCCTCAACGTACGTAGTGCCGAACATGTACCCATCGCGACTCTCCCACTCCCGGCGAGTAATCGTACCCTCAAACAACAGCCAGCCGTCCAGAGCCTCTGTCGCTGCTTCTAGGGGATTCTGGCCGGCCTGACGAGCTTCACGAATGGCCGCGCCTATTGTCAAGGCTCGAGTAAGCGTTCCTGCAAGCAAGACGGGCTTCAGCTGGCCGGCCTGCGTCAGAAAACCGGCGTGGGCGCAGATGGCAAAGGCGTCTGGACGTTTGGACACGGTGCTGATCATTTTTCCCAGGTTCTCTGCAACCTCGGCACTGGGCGATTCCTTCAGAATCAATCGGTTACCCCAGGTATCGACGATGGCTGCTGGCCACAGAGTGTGGCCGGCCATAGCTGCCAGTGTCTGGGTCAATTTGGGCACGGCTCTGCCGCAGTTGTCGGCATCCATAACGTCCAGGCCCAGCCGTGTGGCCACGTCCAGCGTGCCCGACGTGGCGACAGCACCCGGCTCAAAGGACACCAGAGCCTGGACGCTCACCCCCGTGTAGCGTTCCAGCTCCTGGACCGCTTCTACCATCGGATAGGCCACCTGGTCTCCCACATACCCCAGGCGATTTCGCTCAGCGTCCGACAACGGGTCGTGAGGAGCGACCGATCCCATTCCGAACACGCAGCAGGTCCAGGCATCGTCTGGCACATTTGACAGGTCCTTCCACCTGATTGCCTGTCCGGCTTTTATGTGACTGAGCAGGTATTGGCGTCCCACCTTGGGGTGACCGCCCCCACCGGTGCCCAGCAAGACCAGCCCACGCAGCAGGTCTTCAACCTCTTGTTCGGTTCGTATCGTCTTGTCTGGCATCCCCTCTCCTCTCTTGTCATGTGCTCCAGTGACAACTGGGCTCGGCAGGGAGCGTGTGTCTGATCACCGGGTCCATCCCTGGCGCTCCCGGGCGGCCTACACTGTCGCCCGGTCCACACAGTAGGTTCAGCCCCCTCCGACCAGGGGGACGACGGAAACCCGATCACCTGCTCGCACAACAGTATCCCAATGCTCCAGGTCCGCAATGCTGCGGCCCTGAACCAGGATCAGGTGCTGTTCCGCAAGTTGCTCCGGCGAGACAGCCACGCCGTGAGTCTCACTCACCAGGCGCAGCAGGCCGCGCACCGACATCGATCCGCTGACAGGCACCTGGTATCGCTTGCTCCCTCCTCCAAGGGCCGATACGCCCAGAAATTTGACAGTTATCTCATCCATCGTAACTGCCTCCGGCCGATGGCAGCTGTTTCCTGACCATACATCAGCCTCCCTCCGGCAACCGCCCCATTCTTTCCAACTCATCGGCCACCTGCCCCAGGTCCAACGATTCCAGTGTCTCTAGGGTGGGCCAGCTGGACTCCAGGTCCCATCCGTGGAGAGCATAATACTCGTCCAGCATGTTGTTCAGCTCGTCTGGGGAGTTGACAGCGTTCTCTCCGGGGCGGTCCGGGTTTTCCTCGTGCATCAGACGCCAGGGCAGGCGATCATCGGCGCGGGTTGCCCCTTCGCGGACGTTGAAGCACTTCTCCAAGGTGAGAATTCGCCTGCCGGCGTGCAGCATTTCCTCGGCCGTGATCTCCACTCCCAAAGTGGCGGACATCAGGCCGGCCATCATCTCGGGCATGATGGCGAAATCGGCGGTGGTGGGGAAGGAACAGAATCCCAGGCTGTCTATGGCAGCGTACCAATCCTCGTGAAAGACGATAATCTCAGCCCGCTTCTCAGTCATCAGCGGGTTGGCGTACTTGCGGCTGCCGGTTATCCGCTCGATCAAGTCCACACCCAATTCCCGCAAGCCAAACTCGGCGATGGGCTGCGCGTGGAGGTGGTCGGGGCCGCGAGGGTTGACCGCAAAAGCCAGCGCGTAGCCCTTGGCCGAACGGGTATCGACCCGGGATTGCTCCAGCCCTTTGGCCTCGACGGCCCACTTCTCAGACCCCTTCCCCAACTCGGCAGCGGCGGCTCTGACTCCCTCGGCCAGCAGGTCGCCGATACCCTCCCGATAGGCAATGCGCCGGACAAGTTCCAGCACCGTCTTGCCGTTGCCCCATTCGAGTTCCAGACCATCCTGTTGGGTTTCAGAGAGCACCCCGTGCGTGTTCGACTCGATGAGCCACTGGATCACCGATGCCGTGGAGATGGTATCCAGACCATACGAGTTGCACAACTCGTTGGCCTTCAACACCACCTCTGTCTCGCTGATGCCGCAGCCGGGTCCGAAGCCGAGCATCGTCTCCAGCTCCGGGCCACCGGAACGCGTGCCAGCATACTCCCCTTCATCGACTTCCGTGTAACGATGGCAAGCGATAGGGCAAGAATAGCAGCTATGCCGCTTCTTGAGGAATCCGGCTTCGACCAGGTGCTGTCCACTGAGATTGTAGGCGTCCTCAAAATAACCACGCTGGAAATTGAGGGTGGGCACCAGGCCAATCTCGTTGAAAGCCGGTATACTGCCAGAAGTGCCATACAGCGTTTTTTGCTTGGCAGACGGGGCGTTCGCGATGCCCTCGCGAACCTTGTCGGTCCACTCCTTGAAGATCTCAACGTCTCGGACCTGAACACGTTTCTTACCGGATACGGCAATTGCCTTCAGGTTCTTGGACCCCATGACTGCCCCCGCGCCCCCTCTGCCGGCAGCGCTGTAACTGGACATCATGATGGCAGCCATCTTCACCAGGTTCTCGCCGGCCGGACCGATGCAGGCTACCTCGACCTTCCGATCCCCGGCTGCTTCCTGCAGTGCCCTGGTCGTCTCTCGTACGTCCTGTCCCCATATATGTTCCGCCGGCAGAATCCGTACCCGATCCTCGTCCACATCGATGTACACCGGGCTGGGCGCCCGCCCGTGCACCACCAGGTTGTCGTAACCGGCAAACTTCAGAACCGCACCCCATTTGCCGCCAGCGCTCGATTTCAGATAGAGGCCGGTGGCCGGGCCTTTGCAGGTGACGGTCGTGCGACCTGACGACGGAGCGCGCGTGCCTGTCAGGGTGCCGATGCCGAAGATCAACACGTTGTCTGGGCCCAACGGATCGATGTGTTGGGTCACGCTGTTCCACAGGATGTGTGCGTTCACACCGCGGCTGCCCAGCCAACGACCAATGTCATCCAAAGTGAGCGCCTCGTTCCAGATACGCCCGGTTGTCAGATCCACGTGAAGGATCTGGCCCTGATACGCTTCCATCTCAGAAACCTCCCACTAATGTCGCTCACCGCCTCAGATGTGTCGGGGCAGCTATGTCCCGATCGAGCAGCCGCCCTCTCCCTGTCCCCCACCGGTGTTCATTCATCCATACCATTACGGTCTTCGGCACCAATGGCGGCGATGAGGGCTCGTTTGGAACCCTGAATGTGATTGCGGATCGCGCTCTTCAATGCTCGCTTGTCCCTGGCCTCCAGCGACTCGAGAATCTGGCGATGCTCCTGATCCACCGCATCCAAACGTCTGTCTTGCATCGGATAGAACACGACGGCCATCTGGAGGTTCAGGTTGAGACCATCGTATACCTCGAGAAGCAGGTGGTTACCTGTGACGAAGATCGTGCTCCGGTGGAACTCCCGATCCTTGTCAAGAAACCGAAAATAGTCCGAGATTGCTCCATCCGGCGTGATGAGGGAGTGCCACTCGGCGTACAGCTGCCGCAGGTGATCAACATGTTCCTCCGTGAGATTGGCCACAATCTGGTCAACCGCGCCGATCTCCAGGACCTGACGTGCGTCGAATCGTTCGGCTACGCCCTCAGGGGTGAGCTCGGTCACATAGGACCCACGCCGTGGAACCACAGTGACCAGTCCCTCTGTGGCCAGCCGATTGATCGCTTCTTTCAGCGGCGTGCGGCTAACGACCAGTCGCTGGTGCAAATCGTCCAGGTCCAGGCGGCGCCCTGGCAGCAATTCTCGGCGCAGGATCGAGTCCCGCAGCGCCTCGTATGCCTGGTCGCTCAATCTGGTGCGGACGACCGGACGCAATAGATTCTGCTCCAACATGATGTTCTCCTTACCTCACATGTTGATGCCTGTGTTTCGTTGGCATGTTGCCACTTCACGCCTGCTGGGCGCAGTCCAGAGGGTAGCGCCCATATCTCTGCACTGCCCTGGTCATTGCCAGCACGTTCTCCGGGCGCACATAGCCGGGCAGGCTGTTGCCGCTGGTCACAATGTATCCCCCGTCGGGGCCCACATCCCGAATCAAGTCACGCACCTCCTGATCCACGTCATCCGGCGTGCCCTGCCCCAGTATGTTCAGATCCACATTGCCCAGCAGGCAGAGCCGATCCCCATACTCTCGTTTCATCCGCCGGATGTCCATAGCTCCCTTTTCGTTCGGGTGCAGGCCGGCGATCCCCAGACTCATAAGGTCCTCCAGCAAAGGTACCACGTTTCCGTCGCTGTGAACAATCCAGGGGATGGTCACCTTTTCCGCTACGCGCCGGAAGTGGGGGAGCATCACCTGATGAAAGACAGCAGGGGAGAAAAAAGGCCCCGTCTTGAATGCCAGATCATCAGTGGACACGTAGACGTCGAATCCCATCTGACAGACGCGCTCCGCCACGACCAGGGCCCAGTCACTATACCGCT
>JAUVRU010000160.1 GCA_030597485.1 Anaerolineae bacterium | reverse complement strand
GGTTCGGGTTCGCGGCTTCGCCCACTGACAATCGCGCGCCCCAAACCGTTGGTCCCTATGGTGAACAAACCGGTGCTTCACCATATCCTCGACCTGCTGAAGAGACACGACTTCTCCGAGGTCATTATCACCGTTCAGCATCTGGCCGATCACATCCAGGACTACTTCGGGGATGGCAGCAGTGTCGGCATTCCCATTCGCTATTCAGTGGAAGACACACCGCTGGGCACCGCTGGCAGCGTGAAGAACGCACAGCCATTCCTCGACGAGACCTTCCTTGTCATCAGCGGCGACGCGGTAACAGACATTGACTTGTCCGCTATTGTGCAGTTTCACCGCGACAATCGGGCTCTCGCTACACTCACTCTGAAGCACGTTGGCGACCCGCTCGATTACGGAGTGGTGATCACGGATTCCGGAGGGCGGGTCACACAGTTCCTGGAGAAACCCAGCTGGGGCCAGGTTATCTCGGACACGGCCAACACCGGCATATACGTCTTGGAGCCTGAAGTGTTGGATGACCTGAAACCGAACGAGGATTACGACTTCTCAGAAGACGTATTGCCGCCGCTGCTCGAGCGCGGTGCCCACCTGTTTGGCTACACTACCGAGGACTACTGGTGCGATGTGGGCACGGTCCAAACCTACATGGAATCCACCAACGACGTATTGGAAGGCAAGATAAGTCACATCAAACTCGGTCGCCATCTGGGCGGTGGCGTCTGGGTCGGTGAGGACGTGGAAATCGCGCCCGATGCTGCCCTCTACGGGCCAGTTTATCTCGGGAACGAGGTGAAGGTCAGAGGAGGTGCCCTGATCTACGGGCCGGCCGTCGTGCGTGATTACACGATCATTGACAATCGGGCCCAGATAGAGCGAGCCGCCATCTGGAGTCATTGCTACGTGGGCGAATCAGCTGAAGTACGGGGTGCCATCATCTGTTCGCAGTGCAACATACGAGCCAAGTCGATCATCCTGGAGGGAGCCGTCATTGGCGACAATACCCTGATTGGCAGAGGGGCGGTCATCCACCCCAATGTGAAGGTGTGGCCGGGCAAAGAAGTGGAAGCTGGAGCAGCGGTGAAAAACAGCATCATCTGGGGATCACAAGGACGGCGTGTCCTGTTTGGCCAGCACGGAGTGACTGGTGTGGTCAACGTGGACCTGACGCCGGAATTCGCAGCCCGGCTGGGAACGGCCTTTGGCACCACCCTGCCCAAGGGCGCGCCAGTCACCATCAATCGAGACCCCCACCGCAGTCCACGCATGCTGAAGCGAGCGATCATTTCTGGCCTGCCCTCAACCGGAAACGACGTGTGGGACCTGGGCACGCAGCCCATCCCCGTCGCCCGTCACTACACCGGTCACTCCGACGCAGTTGCCGGCGTGCATGTCCGTCTCTCGCCCTTCGACGAGAGAATGGTAGACGTCCGGTTCTTCGATGCCAACGGGTTCAATCTGGACGACCCCCATAAGCGCCGCGTTGAGCAATGCTTTTTCCGAGAAGACTTCCGTCGCGTTTACCTGGACGAAATCGGGGCCATCAACTACGCCGCAGAGGTAACAGAGTCGTATACTCAGGAATTCCTACAATACGTCAACCGAGAAGCCATTCAAGCACAACAATTCTACATTGTCGTTGACTACGCAAACTCACCTGTTGCGACGGTGCTACCCAATATCCTCAATGAGCTCAACTGCAACGTGGTCGCCTTGAACGCCAACGTTGACGAGTCGCGTATGGCGATTCAGCCCCACGAGTTTCGGTCAGACCTGGAGCGCCTGGGAATTATCACCTCCACGCTGAACACCCACTTTGGCCTGCGCTTTGATGTTGCTGGCGAGAGGATCTGGCTGGTGGATGATCGGGGCCAATCCTTGTCGAATGCTGTAGCAGCCATGGCCATGACGGAACTGGCCCTGCGCTCCTCCCCTGGCGGTGCTGTTGCGGTGCCGGTCAAGATGCCGGACAAATTCGAGCTGATTGCCGCTCAGCACGGGGGTCGCGTGATCCGTACCAAAGTGGACCAATATACCTGGACAAGGGTCGCCCACGACCAGCCGGTGGTGATGGCCGCAAATGGCAGTGGCGAGTTCATATTCCCCGGGTTCCAGGCGACCAGCGATGGGCTTATGGCAACCGCAAAGCTGTTGGAGTCTCTGGCCTTGCAGCAGACTACCCTCTCGGAGGTGGTTGCCGGGCTGCCGCCATTCCACATGGAACGCCAGACCGTTTCCTGCCCCTGGGAGGCCAAAGGCATCGTTATGCGACGCCTCAATCAGCATTTCCATCAGGACCAGATAGACACAACCGACGGTATCAAAGTCAGATTCAACAAAACCGATTGGGTGCTTCTGCTGCCTGACCCGGATTTCCCACTGTTCCAGATATATGCGGAAGCCGCCTCTCAGTCCCAGGCTGAGGCGCTGATAACCAGAATCGTGGACGTGGTCGCGGATCTGCAGAAATAGCCCGAGCCCTTCCCCTCAGATGTATCGCTGGAGAAGGGCTCCAGACCGCCGGTCAGCCGCAATCCTGAATGCCAGACAGGATGGGTGTAGATGGGGTCCTACTTGATCTCGACGGTGGCGCCTTCGGCCTCCATCTTGTTCTTGGCGTCTTCCGCCGCTTCCTTGGCCACCGCCTCCAGAACAGTGCTGGGCGCTCCGTCAACCAGGTCTTTCGACTCCTTCAGACCCAGCTCTGTCAGCTGACGTACCACCTTGATGACCTGTATCTTCTTGGCGCCGATTTCCGTCAACACCACATCGAATTCGGTCTGCTCTTCCGCTTCTTCCTGCGGTGCAGCGGCACCCGGCACGGCGGCCACAGCCACGGGGGCAGCAGCTGTCACGCCAAGCTTGTCTTCCAACACCTTGACCAGCTCTCCAGCTTCCAGCAGGGTGAGGTTCTGGATTTCTTCCGCGATCTTCTCCAAATCAGCCATTGTCTAAAGTATCCTCCTGTGATATTGATGAGAGAAAACAACCAGGGCTAAGCAGCAGCCTCAGCACTCTGCAGTTGATCCGCATATGCCTTGAGTGTGGCTGCCAGTTTGCTGCCGACGGCGTTGACAATGGACGCCGCTTGATTGCCCGGTTGTTGGATCAAGCCCAGCAACTGAGCCATAACCACCTCGCGAGGCGGCATGTCGGCCAGGGATTCAACCTGAGACTGGCTCAACAGTTCGCCATCCAGGATTCCACCCTTCACCTCCATAATTTCGGTATCCTTGGCAAAGTCCCTCAGGACTTTGGCAAGGGAAGGTATCTCCTCGTAGGCGAAACTGAGAGCCACCGGTCCCTGAAGCATCTCCTCAGGTACGGGGAGATGTGCCTCCTTCAGAGCTCGGGCCACCAACGTGTTCTTCACAACCAGGTGACCACCACCCACCTCTCGGACCTTGGCCCGCAGATCTTGCAGACCGGAAACGGAAAGGCCCCGATAGTCTGTAAGAAAAACTGCCTTGCTCCCGGAGAGAGCATCCACATACGCGGCAACCATCTGCTTCTTCTTCTCACGTGTAATCGCCAATCTGTATCACCTCCTTGTACTGTGATTTGACGTAGATTCAAGACACTCGGGCAAGGCCACCCTCGCGGTCTCGCCATTCAACCGGTCCCGAGCACGGCCACCCGGGTGACCAGCTCTTCCCACACCCGAAAACAACCGGCTCTCCGCCACTGACACGCAACTCACCCAAGAAACGCCTTCCCAACAATCCGAGCATCAAAAAATGCCTTCGCACCAACCGATGCAAAGACACATTCGGCGACCGACAACACACTGCTGTCCGGTCACAGCATCCTTGCCTCGGCAGGCCCCCCCTGGCAACGGAATCTCGCTCAAAGAAACCGCACACCTGGCGCTTAAGCGTCACGTCGACGCACCTGCTGTCTAGGGCAGTATATTCAGTTGGATCAGCCCCCGGTCACCATTTCACGCCGTTTGCAGCACGGAGGCTTGAGCAACGTCCACCTTGATCCCGGGCCCCATCGTGGGGGTCACGACGATCCGATGTATGTACTGCCCTTTGGCGCTGGGCGGCCTGGCACGCTGTACCGCCTCCATCAGGGCAGAGAAGTTCTCGAACAGCTGCTCTTTGGTGAAGCTGGCCTTGCCAATCGGAACGTGAATGTTGGCCGTCTTGTCCAGACGGAACTCCACCCGACCGGCCTTCAGCTCCTCGACCACCCGCGCCAGATCGTCGTCTGGCACGATGGTACCTGCCTTGGGGCTGGGCATCAGGCCACGAGGACCAAGCACACGACCGAGGCGTCCCACCTTGCTCATCATCGGCGGGGTGGCAACAGCTGTATCAAACTCGAACCATCCCTCCTGAATTCGCTGCACAAGGTCATCACTGCCCACGTAGTCAGCACCAGCGTCCCGCGCTACCTTCTCCCCCTCCCCCTCAGCAAAGACCAAGACCCGCACTGTGCGTCCCGTGCCGTGCGGCAACGATACGGTGCTCCGTACCTGCTGGTCAGCGTGACGGGGGTCCAGCCCCATTCTCATGTGCACCTCAATGGAAGCGTCGAAAGCCGCGTAGGAGACCTCCCGTACCAGCTCCAGCGCTTCTGGCGGATGGTAGGCCCGGTTCCTGTCGACCTTCTCGGCAGCTTCGCGGTACTTCTTGCCTCGCTTAGGCATCTAATCAAACCTCCTGGTGGTATAGCGGACGAAACGTCCTCCCACAAGAACAAACAAACACCCGTTGAGATCTAGTCCGAGACCAGAATCCCCATACTCTGCGCGCTGCCTTCGATCTGTCTCATAGCGCCTTCAATGTCCACTGCGTTCAAGTCCTTCATCTTGATCTGAGCAATCTCACGGATCTGAGCCCGGGTCACCGTACCCACCTTGTCCCGGTTCGGCTCAGCAGAACCACCCTCAACACCGCTCATTTTCTTGAGAAGATCACTGGCAGGTGGCGTCTTGGTGATAAACGAAAATGACTGATCTTGATAGACAGTGATCTCCACGGGCACAATGGAGCCCGTCATGCTCATAGTACGTGCGTTGTATTCCTGGCAAAAGGCCATGATGTTAAGACCGTGCTGGCCCAGTGCTGGTCCAACCGGCGGGGCTGGATTGGCTTTGCCAGCCGCTATTTGCAGTTTGATGATTGCCTTCACCTTCTTGGCCATCTAGACAGTCCTCCAAATCACATGAGAGGTGATTGGGCTCTACACTCTCTCTACTTGCAGAAAGTCCACTTCCACGGGAGTTTCACGACCGAACATGCTGACCAAGACACGCACGCGAGCACGGTCGGCGTCAATGACATCCACCGTTCCAATGAAGTCTTCGAAGGGACCTTCGATAATCCGAACCTGCTGGCCTCCTCTGAATCTGACTTTGATCTTGGGGGCTCCAGCCTCCATACGCCTGAGGATTTTATCAACCTCCTCCGGGCGCAGCGGGACGGGCTTGTCACCCGATCGCACGAAGTCAGTCACCCCTGGGGTGTTGCGCACCGCATGCCAGGTGTCGTCGTTCAACAGAAGCTCAACCAGGATGTATCCGGGAAACACACGCCGCTCGGTGGTGCGACGCTGTCCGTCTCTCAGCTCTACCTCTTCCTCGGTGGGCACAATCACCTGGAAGATCTGGTCCTGCATACCCATCGACTCGATGCGATGTTCCAGGTTCTTTCTTACCTTGTTCTCATAGCCCGAGTAGCTGTGCACCACATACCAGGCCGTGCCCTCAGGTCGCTGAACAACTTCCGCCTCCTCGGCCTCAGCCTCGTCCGCCTCCGGCTCCTGATCTGTCACGTCCTCGACGTCAGACTCGCCCGCATCGGACCCTTCTGCCTCGCCAGAATCCGCTTCGAGTGCCTCACTCGGCTCAGCCTCGTCCGCCTCCGGTTCCTGATCCGTCACATCCTCGACGTCAGACTCGCCCGCATCGGACCCTTCCGCCTC
>JAUVRU010000082.1 GCA_030597485.1 Anaerolineae bacterium | reverse complement strand
GACCTTCCAGGGCGCCAAAGGAGTTGACGGTATCGAGGCAAACGCCGGCATACTCGCTGTCAATGCGTTCGACAATACGTGCCAATGCCTGGGCTTTGAAACGATCATGGTTCTCAATCGCCAGACAAATCCTGGCGCGCTCGAACACGGGAATGATCTCCTTGAGCGTGCTGACCACTTCGTCGTCACCTGGATGACGGTCAGCCGTGTCGGTCACAATCCGAAGAATAGGAGACCCCAGGCGTTCGGCCAGTCGTAGATAGGTACACAGATGGTCGTGGCCAATTCCACGCGTTCCCACCTCGATGCTGATATCCAGCTCTGCTGCGCGCTTCTGGAAGTCATTCAATATCTGGGGCGACAGCTGGTCAAGGGGCAGGTTGTCGGCAACCTGCACCAGGTGAACACCTAACCCCGCCGCTCTGTCCAGCAGCTCCAGGGCATTCATCGGGTGCTCAGGAGGATGTCCGGGGACGCCAATCGCCCAGGTGTAGGTATAGGAACTGATGCCTAGCCGCATAGCCACCTCAGTAAGAGCAGGATTGCTGCGAGATCGTTCGTCCTACTTCGCCGCTGACCTGCTCTGCGTGATTGCCTTCACTTCATTCATAACGTTCTCGGGTTCGAATACCTTCTTCCAGTCCGGCTGGAAGATGCTCTTCTTGGCACGCGCCACTGCTAGTTGAGCACCGTCCGATAGCTGAGCGTCGATGAATCCGAACAAGATGCCGATGTTAACCTTCATATGTCCGAACACGAAATCCTGCGCCACATTGGCCGGCACGCCCTGCCGCACTGCCTCCTCTATCGCTTCGCTGATAACCACCTGACAGGTAAGCACGACCGTTTCGGCCAGAGCTGGTTCCAGGATGGCCATCTGCTCGACGGTGACCCGGTGGGCGTTTATTATGGGAGCGAACATCTTGCAAGCGATGCTTTCGCCCATCCGGTAGTCCTCTTCGCTGCCTTGCATCAAGGCACATACGATGTTCTGTTTGGCCTTGCCCCCCCAGAAGTCCATCCGTGCCTCCGGGTCAACCTCGTCGCTGACGATGGGCGGGTGACAGGGATGGACGACGAAGTAGGCAATGTCCTCCCGCTCCGGCAGTTCACCGCCGTGCGGCGCGGCCGGATCGAGGCAGATCACCAGTGTGCCACTCTTGAGGGCCGGCACCACATCAGCAGCGATAGAAGCGATCAAGACATCCGGGATGGCCAGGATCGCCACATCCGCCTCACGCATGGCTTCTTCTCTAGATGCTGGCTCAAGCCCTCGTTCGCGCAGCCGGGCCAGCCCTGCTTCACCCGCCTCAAGGTACAGCATATGGTACGCAGGGTCATTCCTGAGTGCGTTGGCGATGCGGGTGCCGATTTTCCCGGCAGCCCCAAACAGTGCAATGGTTGTCATCCCTATGAACCCCTTTCGTGTCGATCCGAGTGTGATGGAAAACCTAATCCGGGTCTTTCAGCCAAACCACACGTCTTTGGTGATAGTCTGGCTGACGTAGCGCGACCCCATATTGGTTCAGCCCTTGCCAGCCGAGCCAAAGAGATGCAGTTTAGCCGACACCACGAGCTGCATGGCGACGACTGCTCCCTGCATCAGCTCCAGCAAGTCCGGAGGCTTGGGCGCACCAAAACCTTGTCTCAGCGCACCCACGAAGGCTGCGCGCACCTCAGTGTTGACGTTGAACTTGCATACGCCCAGCTCGATTGCGCGGCGTACCATTGCCTCCGGCAGTCCAGAGGCACCGTGGAGGACAAGCGGAACGGACACGGCCTTGCGAATGGCGTTGAGGCGCTCGAAGTCAAGACGTGGCTCGCCGTGGTAGCGGCCGTGGACGTTACCGATGCACACGGCGAGCGCATCAATCCTCGTCTGGCCAACGAAGTCAGCTGCCTGGTCCGGGTCGGTGAGTCTTGCCTCGTATTCGGGGATCGTCAAGCCATCCTCTGTGCCGGTGAGTCGGCCCAGCTCCGCCTCGACGGTGCCACCCTGCTCGTGGACCATCGTCACCATTTGGTGGGTGAAGGCGACGTTGTCGGCGTAGGGCAGATGCGATCCATCAGCCATGATGGGAGCAAGCCCAGCCGCGAGCGCAGCCCGAATGTCATCGGCGGAAGCGCTGTGGTCCAGATGGACACCAATGGGGACGGCAGCTGCGCGGGCGGCAACCAGACAGAGCGCAACGAGCGGCGGGCCGCCGTGTTTGAGCGCGGTGGGCAGGAGTTGAAGCATCGCCGGACTGTGCTCAGCCTCGGCCGCAGCCACCACAGCGCGGACCCCTTCCAGATTATAGATGTTGAATGCTCCCACGGCGTAGCCGCCTTCGCCGGCCGCACGAAGAAGCGCAACTGTTGAAGTGAGCATAGAGCTACCTCCCTTGGGGATGCCGGCTAGTGCTCAGGTTCCCTTCTCAAAGACGAAACAATGTCAACCAGTGCCTCCGGCCCGCCGACATTGCCAGGGAAGACGATGTAGATCAAGCCTGGGTAGCGGCTCTCCTCTGCCAACTGCCACACGGGCACTCCGGGCAAGATCTGTCCCAGCACCAGCGCCCGCTTCACGTCCAACCCTCGGGTGGCCACATCGCTCGAGGTGATCCCCCCTTTCGCCAGCAGATAGCGTGGTCTCGTCGAGATTGCCCGCGTGATGGCGACCAGTGCCTCCGAGACTTGTTTCCCGATGGACAGGCTGCTCTCAGCATCTTCCCCGCTGCGGAGCTGGCGGCTGGTGTAAACCATGACATCCCTGTCGTCGCGCAGCGTCTGATCCACCTGCTGCGCCAGACGCTCAATCTCGTCCTCTCGACGGCTGTCGTCCAGAAGTGCCTCCACCCTGCATTCGAGACTCACAACCTGCGGCTGTGCCAGGAGCGTGTTGACCTGGCTGGTCGTTCGGGGCACGTGGGAGCCGACGACGATCAGTCCACCGGCCGGCTCCGACAGATCGAAATCCGCTCTGGTCAGCAATGGACGTGGGGCGAGGCCAGCCCGTACCTGAACGAACGAGGCGGCGGTGCGGTAGAGGAAACGCTGACCGCGTGCCTCGGCCATCAACAGGCCCTGGGTGAAGACTTGCAGGTCGCGCATGCTGGCTGCATTCACCACGCACATGCTTCCCCGTGCCAGACTGCCAAGGCGCTCGGCTACCCCGTTCGGTCCCCCCACCCGAACGTCCTCGATGGAGATGGAGGCCACAGCCTCCGCCTTGACTTGGCCGCCCATCTTCTCCTCGACCCATTGGCGCAGATTGGACGCCCGATAGCCGAAGACCGCATCGCGTGCGAACTCGGTCTGACCGGCAGGAACGAGCCTGTCACCTTCGGCGACGTAGTGGATGTCATTGATGGTGTAACGACCGCCTTCCAGGAAAAAGGGAATGATGAGCCAGGCGTCGAAGCTCTGCTTCAGCGCCCCGGCCAATGCCTTCACTTCACCAGGGAAGTGGCCGCGCAAGGTGGAATCGCTGCGGCTCACGACGACGAAATCCCGATTGGCCTGACCGGCTGCCTCCACCAGGTTGCCACCGATTTCAGCGTTCATCGATTCGGCCTGGGCCAGTGGCAGGCTGCGCGAGTTGGTGAGCAGATAAAGCGCGGGCAGGTCATTCTCCAGCTCGGCGCATAGTGTTCCCACCGGCCACTGGGTGAGGACAGGCACGCCATGAACCGTCTGGGTGCCAGTGGGATCGTCATCGAGCACCACGACTTTGCGCTGACTGAGATTGACCTGGCGCCGAATCTCTGGCAGCAGATCCTCGGCCCACTCATGTGGAAGACCGGCCAGCAAATCACCTTTGAGCTTCTTGTCCATAGCCAATCCTATTCTAGCGCTTCTCCAGTGTCAGGAACTTCAGGAACCAGGTAGCCCCGACCCTCAACCATCAATCGCCCCCCGCCAGCTCACGCACGCCTGCGACCCCCTGGGACAAGGCATCGAGATAGACCACGATGTCGCCACCATAGGAAATGACATTGAAGCCTATCTTGAGCCATTCTTGCGCCTGTGCCAGGTTACGCGGCTGGATGCCGCAGGCCAGGCCGTGCCTGGTGGCTGTTCTTATCACCAGCTTCACAGCATCAAGAAATCTGGGATGATCGAACTGTCCCGCTATGCCCAGTGAGTGGCTCAGATCGAAGTGACCGACCCACAAGACATCCACACCAGGTGTGGTCGCGATCTCCTCGACATTGTCCAACCCCGCCTGGCTCTCGATCTGGCATATGATAGTGGTGTTTTCGTTGGCGTACTTCGTGAACTCTCCAGGGTCGACGCCCTGGAAATCGGTGTTCACCGTGCCGATGGCCACCCCTCGCTTGCCCAGCGGCGCGTATTTGGCAGCGTCAACAACTGCGCGTGCCTCATCGGCGCTCTCGACATCGGGGACCATCACGCCCAGCGCGCCGACGTCCAGAGTGCGGGCGATGAAATCGTATTCGATTTGGGGGACGCGCACAAAGGGAGCCACAGTAGTGGCCTTGAACCAGGCCATCATGTCAGCGACATCGGCTGCCGTGAAGCCGGTATGCTCCATATCAATCAAGGCGAAATCGACGCCGGCAACTTCCAGCATCCGGGCAATGCCCCGGGTGGCAAACTCCAGCACCATGTGGCCGACCGGAACCTTGCCGTCGGACAGAACTTGTTTGAAGCGATTGGGTTTCACGGTTTTCTCCTGTCTTGGAAGTATCGTGTTGGCGCGCGATGTTACCCGGCCAGATTTCCCCAGCGGTTGCGCAGAGCTTCCAACTTGGCCTGGAATCCGGATCGTTCGACCACTTCTCTGTTGACCACATGTTTCGGTACGTCGCCCCGCAGGACGCTGAGAACGTTCTGGCAGGCGCCCACCCCGTTTCCGCGATACATGTCATCTGTCCAGGCCAAAGCGTGCGGAGCGAGAATCACGTTATCCAACTGGGTGAGAGGATGATCAGCCGGCAAGGGTTCTTCTTCAAACACGTCCAGCCCCGCGCCGGCAATCTGTTTGGTCTGCAAAGCTGCCGTAAGGTCCTCCTGGTTGACAATAGCACCCCGAGCAGTATTGATGAAGTAAGCGGTCGACTTCATCAACGAGAGAAGATCGGCATTGATCATGCCTTCCGTTTCTTCACTGTGGGGACAATTGACGGCGATGAAATCGGAGTCTCTGAACAAGGTTGGCAGATCCACCAATTCCACGCCCAGTTCGGATGCTCTTTCCTGAATGACGTAAGGATCGAATGCCAGCATCCGCCCCAGGTCGAAAGGCTTGAGCAGCCGAAACATCTCGGCGCCGATGTTGCCCATTCCCACGGAACCTACCGTTTTTCCGCTCAAACCAAGGCCGGGTATCTCCCCTTTCAGGTCCCAGCGTCCAGTGCGAACCAGTCTGTCTTTTGCCGGCAATCTCTTGGCCAGTGCCAGGAGGAAGGTCAGAATCGCTTCGGCCACTGGCTTGCGGACGGCATCGACCGTGATGGCCAGCAGGACGTCGGCCTCAGTGCAGGCGGGCACGTCGATCATGTCGTAGCCCACCCCCCAGCGGGCGATAATGGCAAGCCGACCGGCGCCTTGAAACGAAGAAGCGGTGAAACGGGGTCGAAGCGTGATGAGAGCATCGTATTCCTCTATCTCGTGAGGCGCCACGACTGCTTCCTTGTTTTCAAAGAAACCATAATCAACGTAGGATAGTGGACCCAGTATCTCATCCAGCACTGGATCCATCAACCCGGCCGCCTCGATCTTCGAATCGTTCAGTATCCCAACACGATAGTGTTCAGCCATGACTGCATTTCCTTTTCGTGCAAATAGGCCCGCTCCAGTGGGTTTTCTCAGTTTTCCTTCTTCCTAACCGCCTTCCTTGCAGCTTCCACAATATCGTTCACACCCATTCCAAAGAAGTCCAAGAGTGCCTCAGCTTCTCCTGACACGGGAAAGACATCCTGCAGGCCAACGCGTACCAGGGGGACCGGTACGTGCTCTGCAATGACCTCTGCCACTGCGCTTCCAAGTCCTCCGATGACGTTGTGGTCTTCTACGGTGACGGCTCCTCCGGTCCTCTCCAAGACCTCAACGATGGACCCAACATCCAGAGGTTTCAGAGTGTGTACCTCAACCACAGTTGCTTTCACGCCCTGGCTTTCCAGAATGTCCGCGGCGCTCAGTACTCGGCTCAAAATGAAACCGTTGGCGAATATGGCGATGTCATTGCCCTTCTCCACCAGAACCCTGGCCTTGCCCAATTCAAATGGCATATCGTCATCAAACACGACCGGTTCACGACCACTTCCGACCCTGAGGTAAGCCGGCCCATCAAGTTGTGCTATGGCTCTCGTTGCCTTGCGGACCTGTGATGCGTCGGCCGGCACGACTATGGCAACTCCCGGAATGGAGCGCACGATTCCCAGGTCTTCGAAGAACTGGTGGGTGACGCCCTCTCGCTCACCGCAGTATATGCCGCCGTTGGCTCCGACGAACTTCACATTGAGTCCTGGATAAGCCACGAAGGTGCGCAATTGCTCGCAGGCTCGCATGGTGATGAAACCGGCGTAGGTGGCCACGAAGGGTATCAATCCACAGGAGGCCAATCCGGCCGCAAAGGCCACAGCATTCTGCTCCGCGATGCCCATGTCAAACAGGCGTTCCGGATACTGTTCCTGAAAGGTTGTGGCGCGCATAGCTTTTATCGAATCGGCTGCTACCAACACGACACGCCTGTCTTCGGCAGCCAGGTCCACCAATGCTGCGGAAAACGCCTCTCTGCTGCTGGCCATGTTCTTCACGCCACCTCACCCCCCAAAGCTTCCAGAGCTGTGTCGAGCTGCTCTTTCGTGGGTACTCTCTTATGCCAGGAATTGTCGTTCTCCATAAAGGGTACACCCTTGCCTTTGATTGTATGAGCCAGGATCAGTGAAGGACGGTCTGTCTCCTCCTGTGCTTGACCGATTGCTCCCAGGATCTGGTGGAAATCGTGACCGTCAATCTCCTGACAGTGCCAGCCAAAGGATTCCCACTTGGGCAGAATGGGCAGCAGTCCACTCATGTCACCCACTTGTGTGTCACTGCTTTGGAAACCATTGTGGTCCACGAGCACAACAAGGCGACCGGGGCGAAAGTGGAACGCCGCCATCGCCGCTTCCCAGACGATGCCTTCTTCCAGCTCGCCATCACCCGTGATGACATAGGTCATGTAGTCATTACCGTTGTATCGCCCGGCCAGGGTCATACCCAGACCAAGCGAAATGCCGTGGCCCAGTGACCCCGCAGTGATATCAATACCGGGAGTCTTGTTCATATCGGGATGCCCTTGCAGGATTGAACCCAGGCTGCGCAGACTCGGCAGAAGATCGTGCGAAAAGAAGCCTCGCCTGGCCAGGGCAGCATACACCACCGGACAGGCGTGACCCTTGGACAGGATGAAGCGGTCTCGCTGCGGCCAATCGGGGTTGGCGGGATCAATCCGCAG
>JAUVRU010000052.1 GCA_030597485.1 Anaerolineae bacterium | reverse complement strand
TTCAGCACCCTGGCTGGACTGTTTTTTGGATGGTTCTCAGGATAATCCGTGAAGTGTCCCTGATTTCGAGGCTAACTACCTGACACTTCGGTTATGTATTTCCAACAGGACGCAGACAAACGCAGATGCACGCCGATTTTTCTGGATTTTCTGTGTTCTTGTCTGCGAGAATCAACGAAAAGCTGCGTCCCATTGAAAACTGTCAGGTAGCCAGATTTCAAGGTGTCGATGTGGGTAAGAGACAGGAACTATGTGTGGACTTTGCTGCCCCAGACCAGCTGCCGGCAGTGTGGCGAGCAGACGTGTTTCATCTTCGCCACGAAACTGGCGGCCTGGCAGAAGAGAATCGGAGACCGTCCGCCTCTGCTGGAGCCCGAGTATGTCGCGCAACTGGCTCAGTTGCGAGCGACGGTCACTGATGTGCCTGCCACTGGCTGGTGGCGCACAATCGCAAATGAAGTATAATTCACGGTACCTATTTGTGATCAGATTGGGTAGGATGTGTCCGATGGTTTCAAAATGGCATCTTTGCGCCGCCTTGATGGTCATATCCGTCATGTCATTGACCGGCTGCATGGCGACTCGCGCTGAGTCTCTGCCCTACGTGGACCTGAGTCAACGTCAACCTCTGCCAGCCACGGCCGCCGCTCAGGTGGTGCCGCTGCGGGTGGCGGTGGCCGCTGTCATTTCGCCCAAAGGCACTGCCGATAGTTACCAGCTCCTGTTCGATTATCTGAGTCTTAAGCTCGATCGCCCGGTGGAACTGGTGCAGCGCCGTACCTATGCTGAAATCAACGACCTGATTGAGCGGGACGAAGTCGACATGGCGTTTGTGTGCACCAGCGCCTACGTGATCGGGCGCCGAGACTTTGACATGCAATTGCTGGTGGCGCCGCAGGTGAGTGGCGAGACGCTGTATTTCTCGTGGCTCATCGTGCCGGCCGATAGTGCCGCCAAGGAGTTGGCTGACCTGCGCGGCAAGACATTTGCGTTCACCGACCCTTGGTCTACCAGTGGGCGGATGTACCCCACCTCTTTGACACAGGCCTTGGGGGAAACACCCGAAACCTTCTTTGGGCGGACTTTCTTCACTTACAGCCACGACGATGCCATCCGGGCTGTCGCCAACGGCGTGGCTGACGGGGCCGCTGTAGACAGCCTGGTTTATCAATTCGCGGTAGCGCGCGAGCCCTGGCTCGGCGAGCGGACCCAAGTCATTCGTCGCTCACAGGCCTTCGGCATGCCGCCGGTCGTTACTTCGCCCCACGTCCGTCCGCAGGTACGTGCCCGGTTACAGAGCATTTTGTTGGCAATGGCCGACGATCCAGATGGCCGGGAGGCACTGCAAGCATTGGACATAGACCGTTTTGTTGTGATCGAAGATGTGGCCTACGATTCTGTTCGCGATCTGGAGATGCAGGTAGGGACATTGGTGCTGGAGTGAGTGGGCTGGCAGATCGGATGCCTGGGCTCTCGCCCTTTGCGCGTCGCCTGTTCAACCAATTCTGGGCAGTGGCAGGGGCGGTGAGGGTTCGCACCAAGATTCTGGGGGTTGTGCTAACCCTGGTGCTGATACTTGGCGTCGGTGTTACCTTCCAGGTGCGGAGCACGTTCCGCACTGCCCTTGGTCACGAGTTGCGCAACCGGGGTGTATCCATCACCCGAGATGTGGCCGCCCGCAGCGTGGACCTGATCTTGGTGCACGATCTCTACGGGGTATACCAGCTGTTGCTGGACACGTTGGCCAACAACGGGGACGTGCGCTACGCTTTTGTCGTCGGCCCCGACGGGGAGATCCTGGTGCATACCTTTGGCGAAGGCTTTCCCGCAGGACTCGTGGGGGTCAACACGGTGTCCCCCGTCGAGCGCTATCACCTTCAGAATCTTGCCACCGACGAGGGGATCATCTGGGATTTCGCCGTGCCAATCTTGGAAGGTCGGGCGGGTGTGCTCCGGGTGGGCCTGTCCGAGCAGGCGATGCGGACGACGTTGAGCCACGTCACCCGGCAATTGCTGGTCACTACCATCATCGTCTCCCTGGCGGGCGTGGCCGCCGCCATATTGCTTACCTGGCTCATCACTCGGCCCGTACTTGACTTGGTTGAAGTGACCCGCACCGTGGCCCGGGGTGATCTGTCGCACGCAGCCGCCCACTGGGCCAACGACGAGATTGGCCTGCTGAACGATTCCTTCAACGCCATGATCACAGATCTGGCAGGCGCCCGCGCCGAGAGCGAGGCCTTTGACGCGGAACTCCTGCGCCGCAGTCGGGAGCTGGCGGCGCTGTACGAAGTGTCCCGGGTTGTCAGCGGTCAGCAGGATCTGACCGACATGCTCGACGGCGCCTTGCGTTGTGTGTTGGCCCTGATGGACCTGGAGGCTGGTTGGGTACTGCTCCTCGAGCCCGAGGGCACTCATGCTCGGTTGGTGTGCTCGGTAGGCATTCCAGTCCGTGTTGCCAGGCAGGAAGCGGAAACGGGGTTCCCTCATTGTCAATGTGGCCGCGTGCTCGAGGAGAAAAGGTCACTTCTCATCACCTCGCTGGATGAGACCTGTCCAGTGCGCGGGTTGTGCCTGGCGGACGAACGCCTGGTCACCGGCCATGTCGCTGTGCCGCTTGTCTCCAAATCGCAGGTGTTGGGCACGCTGAACATCGCCTGCGCCGACTCCGATTGTGTTTCCCATGAGGACCTGCAATTGCTGGGGGCCATCGGGCAACAACTGGGCGTGGCCGTGGAAAACACGCGGCTGTGGGAAGAAGTGCGTCAGAAAGAGGCCGCACGAGGCCAGTTGCTACAGAGAATCATCACCGCTCAGGAAGAGGAGCGAAAGCGCATCGCTCGCGAGTTGCACGACGACACCAGTCAATCTCTGACCTCGTTGATGGTCGGCCTGAAAGTGCTGGAAGGCCTTCGCTCCGCCGACGAGGCCCGCCAATACCTGTCCGGTCTGCGCGCCATTGTTGCCGAAACATTGGAGGCTGTCCATGACCTGGCCTTGGAGCTGCGGCCCAGCGTGCTCGATGACATGGGGCTGGTGGCGGCGGTTGATCACCACGTGGCAGAGTACCGGCGCCGCTTCAACATCGGCGTCGATAACCGGGCAGTTGGTTTTGATGGACGGCGTTTGCCGCCTGCCGTTGAGACTACCCTGTATCGCATCGTGCAAGAAGCGTTGACTAACGTAGCCCGTCATTCCGGCGCCAGTCATGCCAGTGTCTTGTTGGAGTGGACAGGCCATCATGTGCGCGCCATCGTCGAGGACAACGGCTCTGGCCTCGACCTTTCATTGGCCCGCCAGCGGCGCAAGTTGGGTCTGTATGGCATGGAAGAGCGGGCCACCCTCATCGGAGGCAGCCTGCGCATCGAATCGCAGCCCGCGATGGGCACCGCCGTTATCGTGCGCGTTCCGCTCACGGATGTGCCCACGCCCCCCCATTCTCCCACGAGCACCACCTCGGCAGGCGAAACGGAGGCCTCCCGGTGCTAACCTCTTCTCTCCGCATCCTTCTCGTCGATGACCACGCCGTTTTGCGAGCAGGGCTACGTATGTTGCTGGGCGCCGAGGCCGACATGGAGGTCGTCGGTGAGGCGGGCGATGGGCGTGAAGCGGTTGAACAAGCCACTGCCTTGCAGCCAGACATCCTTTTGCTGGATCTGACGATGCCCGACGAAAATGGCCTGGCAGTGCTCCCCCGGCTGAAACAGGCTGCCCCGAAAGCGCGCATTCTCATTCTCACTATGCACGAGGATGAGGCCTATCTGCGCCAGGCTTTTCGGTCGGGCGCGGCTGGTTACGTGCTCAAGAAGGCGGCCGACACTGAACTGCTGTCGGCCATCAGGGCTGTCGCTCGGAACGAAATCTATGTACATCCGGCGATGACGAAGGTGTTGCTTGAGGATCTGCTGCCTCAGTCTGCAGCACCGGCCGGCAGCGATACCCAACTTTGGGATAGTCTCAGTGAACGCGAGAAAGAGGTAATGCAGGGCGTTGTGTTGGGCTACACCAGCGAGGAGATTGCCGGGCAGTATCATCTCAGCGTGAAAACCGTCTACACCTATCGCTCGCGGGCTATGTCCAAACTGGGCGCGGAGAACCGGGCTCAGCTGGTCGACCTGGCACTACGGCTGGGCATCTTGGGCCAGGATGGCGGCGATCTGTAAGAATTTCTCCTACAGCTGCGCACCTGTCCGTCACACTCCCTCCTACAGACGTCTCTAACTTCCCCCGACAGAACGCTCCCAAACTGTCTAGCTTTCCCCGCTACAACCGACACCCCAAATGTGCTACACTGGTAGTATCCAATAACTCCATGTCTCCGAGCCCGCTCGACCTAACGACGCTACCTGTCCACGGCGGCGGGCCGCTGGCACAATAGAACCAGCCAGGGCAATGGTGGAAACGCCATCGCCTGCCGTGTTTGCAAAGGAGATGGATGCGCGCCATAGCGTATCTGTCTTTTTTGTGAGTGATGGATGCTATGCAGAACAGGATGAGAACAGCGATTTCAAAAAGGAGGTGACCCTATGCCCGTTGTTATGGAGATGGAGAACACCATACTCCGGATGGGAGAGGACATCCAACGGGCCTTGCGGAAGGCCGTGGACGAGCGCCACTGGGCCATGGTCATTGATCTGACCAAGTGCGTGGGCTGCGAATCCTGCACGATCGCCTGCAAGGCAGAAAACAAGACGCCACCCAGCGTGTCTTACAACATCGTCCTCAAAGAAGAGACGGGCACGTATCCCAACGTGCGCGAGGTTTTCGTACCGCGCCCCTGCATGCAATGCCAGGAGCCACCGTGCGTGCCCGTCTGCCCGGTCAGAGCCACCTTCCAGCGCCCCGATGGCATTGTGGCCATAGACTACGACCAGTGCATTGGCTGCCGCTACTGTGTGACCGCATGCCCTTATGGCGCCCGCAGCTTCGACTTCGGTGAATCGTACGGCGAGGGCACGCCACAAACGCCTGCTGTCTACGAGACGGTGGCCACTTATGAATACGGCAAAGTGCAGGTGCGCCGGCAGGACGCCTCGCCCATTGGCAACGTCCGCAAGTGTCACTTCTGCTTGCATCGCCTCAACGAGGGACTGCTGCCGGCTTGCATTAGCGACTGTATTGGCCGTTCTCGTTATTTTGGCGACTTGAGCGATCCCGATAGCCTGGTGTCGGAGCTGCTGGCCGAGCGTTACTCGTTCAGGCTGAGAGAAGAACTGGGCACCAAACCCAGCGTCTTCTACCTCAGCTGATCGCCGGGAGGAGAATTTGTCATGAAAGTACGTCAGTTACTGTGGATTCTCATCGCTATCGCGTTGGTGATCGGAGCCTGGGGCCTCTTCCAGCGGATCACGCAGGGTCACGAGATGGCCGGTTACGGAAACTACATCGTGTGGGGTTTGTGGACGTCCATGTACCTCTACTTCGTGGAAATCGCAGCCGGCGTCTATATTCTGATTACACTCGCTTTCCTCTATGGCGTGCAGCCCCTCGCTCGGTGGCTGCGGCTAGGTATCTTCATTGCCCTGGTCTCCCTGATGGCCGGCCTGCTCCACATTTTTCTGGACCTGGGTCATCCGTGGCGCTTCTGGAAGGTTTTCGCCAGCCCCAGCTTTACCTCGGTGATGACCTTCATGGTCTGGACTTACGCCCTGTTTGGCCTGCTGCTGCTGGTCCAATTGTACGTTGAGTTCACCTCGGGGGACGAGCGCCTGCTGCGGGTGCTGGGCATCATTGGTCTGCCCCTGGCGGTGGCCTTCAGCGGCGGTGTGGGCGCTCTGTTTGGTGTGCAGGGGGCGCGCCCTTTCTGGCACGTCGGGATGTTCCCCATCAGCTTCTTGATCACAGCGCTGGCGTCGGGGACCGCGGTGCTTGCTTTTGTGGCAGCCTTCCTGCTGCCGAAGCTGGAGGACCGCGAGGCGTTAATCCGACAATTGAGTCGCTTGTTGCTCATCTTCGTCGTAGCCGAGGCGCTCTTCCTCTTCGCCGACTACTCCATTAGTCTGTATGGCGCCTTGCCGCACAACGTGGCTGCAGTGCTGCTGGTCATCGCCGGGCCGCACTGGTGGGCTTTCTGGATCATTCAGGTTCTCATCGGCCTGGTTCTGCCGGCCGTCATCCTGTTCCACCCCCGCTGGTCGCAGCAGATACCTGCCGTAGGCCTGGCCGGCCTGATGGTTGCCTTTGGCTTCACGGCGGTGCGCCTCAACATTGTTGTCCCCGGCCTGGCCGTGCCCGAGATCGAAGCCCTGCGCACCGCCTACTTCGGCCCCCATCTCAGCTTTTACTATTTCCCCACCCTGGCCGAATGGGCCGTGACCATTGGCATCACCGCTCTTGCCGGCCTGCTCTTCTTGGTAGGGCTTGACCGGTTGCCCCTGGTAGATCCAGATTTGAGGGAGGCCTGATATGGACGTGAGCGGATTGGGATGCCGTGTCAACCGGCGAGGCTTCCTGAAGCCCGCGGCTGTGGTCGGCGGCTCGGCTGCCTTGTTGGGCCACGTGGACAGTGTTTTCAACCAGGTGGCTGCCATTGCCGCAGGGACCGAGGTGGCGGGCGGCTACCCACTCAACAAGCCGGAGAACATCATCTATTCTGCCTGCTTGCAGTGTCACACCAGTTGCACTATGAAGTGCAAAGTCCTGGACGGCGTGCTGGTCAAGATCGACGGCAACCCCTACAGCCCGATGAACATGTTGCCCCACATATCCTACGATACACCGCCGCCCGAGGCAGCCCCGATAGACGGCAAGTTGTGTCCCAAGGGCCAGGCTGGCGTGCAGAGCCAGTATGATCCCTACCGCATCACCAAGGTACTTAAGCGGGCCGGGAAACGGGGGGAGAACAAATGGGTAGTTGTCTCCTTCGACCAGGCCATTCAGGAGATCGTCAATGGCGGTGACTTTGCTGACGGGAGCAAAACCCCTGGGCTGAAAGACACATGGGCTGTGCGCGATCCGGCCTTGATGTCCGAACTCAAGGCCGATGCGGCCGCCGTGGCCAAAGAGGATATGACCCTCGACGAGTTCAAAGCCAAACACGCCGATCACCTGGACCTGCTGCTTGACCCCGACCTGCCTGACCTGGGACCGAAAAACAACCAGTTCCTCTTCATGGCCGGGCGCATCGAGCACGGACGCAAGGAGTTCGCCAAGCGCTGGCTGAAGGACGCCTTCGGTTCGGTCAACTGGTGGGAGCATACCTCCATCTGCGAGCAATCGCACCACATCGCTTACCAGCAAATGACCAACCAGTACAGCGAAGGCAAATGGTCGGGTGGCAAGACCCACATGAAGCCGGACCTGGCTAATGCCGAGTTTGTCATCTTCTTCGGCACCGGCGCCTTCGAGGCCAACTTCGGTCCCACGCCCATGAGCGAACTGGTCACCTGGGGTCTCACCAGCGGCAACCTCAGGATCGCGGTAGTGGACCCGCGCCTGAGCAAGACGGCCAGCAAGGCCAAATGGTGGTTGCCCATCAAGCCGGGCACTGACGCGGCCCTGGCGCTGGCCATGATCGGCTGGATCATCGAAAACGAGCGCTACAATGAAACCTACCTCGCCAATGTCAACAAGGCTGCCGCAACCGCCGATGCCGAGAAGACCTGGTCCAACGCTGCCTTCTTGGTCAAACTGGACGACGAGGGCAACCCCACCACGCTTCTGCGCGCCGCCGATGCCGGTCTGGCCGTTCCCGCCGAAAAAGATCCGGCTCACTACTTTGTCACCAGCAAGGAAGGTGAACTGATCCCCTTTGACCCCTCCGATGGCGAAAACGTGGTCGAGGGTGACATCTTTGCTGAGGGCACGGTCAATGGCACGGCCTACAAGAGCGCGTTCCTGCTAGTGCAAGAAGTGGCGGGCGAGAAGACGCTGGAGGAGTGGGCTACTGAGTGCGGCATCCCCGCCCGCAAAATCGAGGAAGTGGCCCGCGAGTTCACCGCCCACGGCAGGCTGGCAGTCGCTGAGCTCTACCGGGGACCGGTGCAGCACACCAACGGCTACTACAACGCCCAGGCCATCATCGCGCTCAACCTCCTCGTTGGCAACGCCGACTGGAGTGGAGGCCTGGCCACCGGCGGCGGTCACTGGCACGAGTTTGGCAACAAAGCCCACTTTCCCTTCGACTTGCTGAGCAGCGACATGCATCCCGGCAAGTTGGGCTCCTTCGGTATCATCCTAAGCCGCGAGAAGATCGCCTACGAAAAGTCGCTGCTCTTCAAGCGCGATGGATACCCGGCCAAACGACCCTGGTTCCCCTACTCCAGCAATGTCTACCAGGAGATCATCCCCAGCGCTGCCGACGGTTACCCCTACCCCATCAAGGCCCTCTTCTTGCACATGGGGACGCCTGTCTTCGCCGGGCCGGCCGGCAACCCGATGATTGACGACCTGCGCGATCCGGCCAAGATTCCGCTCTTCTTCGCCTGCGACATCGTCATCGCTGAGACCAGCATGTACGCCGACTATCTCTTCCCCGACACGGCCATTTGGGAGCGCTGGGGCACACCTCACATCACGCCAGCTGTGCTGACCCGGGTGAGCAAGGTGCGCCAGCCGGCAGTCGAGCCGCTCACCGAGTGGGTGACCGTGTTTGGCGAGGAGCAACCGTTGGGGATGGAGCCCATCATGCTGGCCATTGCCGAGAAGCTGGGCTTGCCCGGCTTTGGCGCGGATGGCCTCGGTCCTGGCATGCCTTTCAATCGCGCCGAAGAATGGTACCTGCAAGAAGTGGCCAATATCGCCTATGGAGACAAAGACGACGGCTCCGACCAGGTGGAACCGGCCAGTGACGAGGAGATGGCTCTCTTCCGCACGGCCCGTGCTCACCTTGTTAGAACCTTCAACGAGACTCGGTGGCAGCAGGCAGTAGGTGGCGATGAAACCCTGTGGCGTCAGGTCGTCACCGTGCTCAACCGGGGTGGCCG
>JAUVRU010000123.1 GCA_030597485.1 Anaerolineae bacterium | reverse complement strand
GGAGGCGCGTGCTACTTCCATCGCCGCCTGTAGCGCTGTCTCCAGACGCCGGCCTTCGTTGCGGATGTGAGGGGCATAGAGTCCGCCATGCGCGGCAGCGACCCGTCCAAGCGCCGCCAGCGCCGCCGAGCCGGCGTAGGAACCGGGGGTGTAGAACAGACCACTGCTCAGACCCAGCGCCCCTTCCTGCAGTGACTGAGCCAGCATGCTTGCCATCGCATCTTGCTCGGAAGGTGTGGGGGAACCGGCTGCGCCGCCCATTGCTGCGTTGCGCAGATTTCCATGACCAGTCAGCGTGCCGAAGTTGAGAGCCGCGCCTCGGCTTTCAATGACCTCCAAGAACTCTGCCAGCGACCTCCAGCTGGGCTCCAGTTCCCATCGAGCCGCCCAGACACAAAACTCGTCTCTGGCCTGCCCCAACAGGGGAGCAGCGGACAGGCCGCACTGACCGGAGATCTCGCTGGTGATCCCCTGGTGCACTTTGGAGGCGGCCCGTGGGTCAACGAGCAATGTCACTTCAGAGTGGGCATGGATGTCCACGAAGCCAGGGGTCACAAAGAGACCAGAAACATCCTCTCGCCGCTGAGCCTCGCGCTGCCGCAAATCGCCCACAGCTACGACACGCTCACCCCTCACGCCCACATCTGCCAGGCGACGGGGTACGCCGGTGCCGTCTACCAGTGAGCCGCCGCAGAGAAGGAGGTCAAATTCGACGCTCTTCATGCGTTTCTTGGCTCCGCTCGCCGGCCGGACTCTATTGTCACTGTGCCATCTTTAGAGATCACAATCCGATCACCATCCTTGACCGCTTCCAGGAACTCATCGCCCAATCGATCCACAGTGCATATCCGCTTTCCGGCCCACACATCGGCCACAATCAGTCCGCCAGCAGCCAAGGAGTCGATCTGCTGGGAGAACAGCATCGCTCTCGGGGCAACCCCCAGGCGGGCAATGCGCTGCCACACAGCTCCCGCCGAAGTGGACCCCACGGTCTTGGGCAGACAGATGATCCTATCGGTCAGGTTCTTGCCGAAAAGCTCCGGGTTTCCACTGTCGGCGCACCGCGCCGCCTCGACCTGGGCATGAATGCTTGTGTAGAAGCTGGCATAGGTGTTGAATCCAACGTGGGTCACCAGGGCCTCGCCTTCTAGATTCCCTGGAAGGAGTGCTCTCCCTATGAATGTTCGTCTCACTTTAGTACCCCTCCCGGATGGTCGGTCCCACTTTTTCCCCCTGGACGGGCGGCGTTACCGGAAGCCGCGGCTTCTCAGGCACTTTGCCCACTCAAACCGTGCACGTCAGCGCCACGTTTCACACGAGGGCACGCAACGAACCCGATATCGCTATCCTTCGCACGTCTCTACTACACCTTTGTCCAGCCATCGCTCGATTTCCTCCTCTTCATATCCCAGCAGATCCCCCAGAATGGTGCGAGTGTGCTCTCCCAGCTGCGGGGCAGGCTCGGTGGGAATCTCAGGTACGGAGGAAAGATGAAGTGGGCTGCGGGCGTACTTGCGGGGCCCGGCAACCGGATCATCCACGGTCACCAGCATGTGGCGAACAGCTATGTGTGGGTCTTCGAACACATCCTCAGCCGTATACACCGGCCCCGAAGGCACACCCTGCTCCTCCAGGAGTGCAGCAGCCTCGGCGCGGGTCTTGTCGCCCAGCCAGTCTTCGCTGACAGACTGGAGTAACTCGGTGCGGGCCCCTCTGGCCGTGCCATCCGCCGTACGGGGATCGTCCTGCAGATCCTCGCGACCCATGGCCACGCACATGCGCCGCCACTGGATGTCGTCCGGGACGTTGACGGCCAGATAGCCGTCTCTGCAGCGGAAGGCGCCCCGGGGCGCGATGTGCTTCAGCTGGCCGCGCTCCGGCGACTGGCCCGTGAAGGAGTAGATGACGGCCATGCGCTCGTTGAGGGCCAGCATATTGTCGAGCATAGAACTGTCTACAAACTGGCCTTCTCCGGTATGCTCGCGCATGAAGAGGGCTAGCATGACCCCGTAGGCGGTGACCAGGCCGGAATAGACGTCGGCCAGACCATAGATGGTCCAGGAGGGGGGTTTGTCGGCAAAACCGACCAGGTTCATCATCCCGCTCATCGCCTCGGCAACGATGTCAAACGCCGGACGATCACTGTAGGGGCCGGTATAACCCTCCAACCGGCCAAAGCCCGAGATGGCTGCGTACACCACACGGGGATTGAGCGTCTTCAGTCGCTCGTACCCAAGATCAAGCTTCTCCATGGCCCCGGGACGCAGGTTCTCGACCACTACGTCAGATTGGCGGACCAGATCCCTGAAGATTTCGCGGCCCGCTTCCTCGCGCAGATTCAGGGCCAGGCTCCTTTTGTTGCGATTGTAACCGATAAAACCCCCCGCCACCCGCCGTCCCCTGTCGTCGGTGGCGTAGGGTGGGATGGAACGCCGTGGGTCGCCTCGGCCGGGCATCTCGATCTTGATCACTTCAGCGCCGGCATCGGCCAGGAGCATGGTGCAGTAGGGCGCACTCATGTACTGCTCCAGTCCGATGACGCGAATACCAGTGAGGGGACGCAGCGTGCTATCCAATATCAACCTCCTACCTCAGTCAAGCCATTCAACGATCGTAGACACACCCATGCCCACCCCAACGCACAGGGTGGCCAGTCCGTAATAGGGTCGATTCTCCTGGGGAGCGCGGCGCTTCATCTCGTGCAAGAGTGTGGTGAGGATGCGGGCGCCGGAGCAGCCTGTGGGATGGCCCAGTGCAATGGCCCCGCCGTTGACATTGGTGACCTCGTGGCGCAGGCCCAACCTGCGCATCACTCCAATGGCCTGGGCGGCAAAAGCTTCGTTCAGCTCGACAAGGCCGATGTCGTCCAGAGTCAATCCCAAACGCTTGAGGAGTTTCTGCGTGGCCGGGACCGTACCATAGCCCATCACGCCGGGGTCCACGCCGGCCACAGCCGAACCCACCCAGCGCGCCATCGGCTTCAGCTCTAGTTCCCGGGCCTCCTCTGCGCCAACTAGCAGGAGGGCGGCGGCGCCATCGTTGATGCCACTGGAGTTGCCGGGCGTTACCGTGCCCCCCTGGCGAAAGACAGGCCTCAGACGAGCCAGCTGCTCCTTGCTCGTCGCAAGCTCATATCGGCCGTCTACGATCTTGCAGCGAGGGTGCTCGTCCTCGTCCACCTTCATGGGCGGAGCCTTGCGCTGCTCCACCTCGATCGGTACGATCTCGTCCCTGAACTTGCCGGCCTCCATGGCCGCCACTGCTCGCCGGTGGCTTTCGAAGGCAAAGGCATCTTGTTCCTCGCGGGTGATTCCCATTTCATCGGCGATGTTTTCAGCAGTTTCGCCCAGGCTGATGATGGGATACAGCGCGTCAAGCCTGGGATTGTTGTAGCGCCAGCCGACGGTCGTGTCCCAAATGTGGGGGTGCCCCACCGGCCGTGGGCGCTCCGGTTTCGGCATCGACCACGGAGCACGGCTCATACACTCCACGCCAGCGCCGATAAAGACTCCGGCCTCACCAGCTATGATCGCTTTGGCGGCCTGGTTCACGGCCTCCAGACCCGAGGCGCAATTGCGATTGACCGTTACCCCACTCACCTGAGTGGGAAAGCCAGCCAGCAAAGCCGACATTCGCGCCACATCCCGGTTGTCCTCGCCAGCCTGGTTGCCACAACCGGCATACACGTCCTCGATCGATGCCGGATCTATGCCGACGCGGTCCACCAGTGCCCTGAGAACCACAGCTAGCAAGTCGTCGGGCCGTACAGGCGACAGCGCACCATTGTGATCGCCGATGGGAGATCTCAAGGCATCGACGATGACTATCTCTTTGTGTTGCATGACATCGTAGCTCTCCTTGATTGCCAACAGCTGATGATCGATCCCTCAGCAACTTGAGTATGTCGAGAAGGGTCTCGTCCCGCCATTGGATGACCCGTGCGGCCCGGCCCGGAGGCCAGTCGTAGAATCCTTTGCCTGCCTTCGTGCCCAGTTCGCCGGACGCAACCTTGTCTTTGATCAATTGCGCAGGTTCTATGGAACGGTCGAGATCAGGCAGGAGGTAGCTGTGGATAGCCTGAGTGAGGTCCAGCCCGCCCAGATCCATGGTCTCCAGCGGGCCGATCGTGGGCATCCGCAGGCCAAAACTCAGTCTGGAGATGAGGTCCACGTCCTCAGGACTGGCGATGCCCCGCGCGACGAGGGCTATCGCCTCCCGGCGCAGGGCATGCTGCAAGCGATTCCCGATAAAACCTGGAGTATCCTTCTTCACCAACGCTGGGTATTTGCCCGCTTTCTCGAGAAGCTTGAGAGTCGTCTCGACAGCCACGGCAGAGGTGCGGTCCCCGGGCATCACTTCCACGACCGGGATGACATAGGGTGGATTCCAAAAGTGCGTTGCCAAGAACCGTTCCGGATGACCCAGTGCGACTGCTAGGTCACGAACACAGAAGCTGGAGGTGGTGCTGGTGAGGATGACGTGAGCTGGACAGTGCTCCTCTAACTGCCGAAGGACTTTGTGCTTTACATCAAGATCCTCAGAGACAGCTTCGATGACAAAGTCGGCCCGCGAAACCGCCTCGGCTAGATCCGAGGCCACCGCGATACGCTCAAGTGCAGTCGCAGCCCTGTCGCCGTCGACGGCGACAGGGCTGTGTCCGACACAAGTCTCGAGACTAACCTGGATGCGCTGGATTGCTGTACCGAGAACGTCCGCATCACTGTCGGTCAAGGTAACCAGCAAGCCAGCTTGGGCGAATACCTGGGTTATGCCGTGTCCCATCGTGCCCGCACCGATGACGGCGAGTCTCTTAATCGTCACCAGATTCTCCCTCGAGCCATCTGCAACGGTTCGGAATTTCGCTGGTGGCAAGCCAACTCTGCTGCGTTTCCGATAGGATGTGCATGCCAAGATCCATCAAGACCACACGCCTGTCCCTAGTCTGTATCGAAAAGACTTCTCTTCAACTCCTCGTCCTGTTCGGCAGCGGATACAATCCTCCCGAGTTCCTGCCTGACGTCCTCAGGCAGAGGCTCGGGCCGGTGATTCTCCAATATCCACTCAATCGCGCCCTGGGCGACCTCTACTGGGTTCCGGTACTTGTCGTTCGGCTGCGTGGGATTCTCGAAGAGAATCGACGGCGGCCAGAGCTTACGAGCCTCTTTAGCTGTGCGCCTGTGGGCCAGGTACATGCCCCGATGACCCACCTCCCGGATCATGTCAAAGGCCAAGGTATGCTCATTGACCTCAAATCCATCGGTGATGATGTCTATGGCCTGCAGTATCTCTCGGTCAAATAGGATCCGTCTCATGTCCAGAAGACTCACAGCTTCGATCATGCCGCTTGGACCGAAGGACATATCGGCCCCCGCCATCACAGCGAGGAGGTGAACGAACAGATTCTCGATGCCGGCCTGCCAATTGCCAAGCTTCCATTGGCTCCCACCGAACGACAGACAGGCCGTGATCGGCAGCCCATTGGAGTGGGCCAGCTGAACGGCGGCGGCACTGGTGATCTGGGCGGGCGATGACCCCATGAAGTAGTTGGCCGTCCGTGGATCGACAATCGAGGGGATGATCGACACGAAATTTGGCGTTCCAGGATTGACTATTTGTGTGAGAATACAGCCGCTGAGAACCTCTGCCAGGGCTGTCGCCAAGGAACCGGCTGAGTAGGGAGGGCCCGTCAGTCCCAGCGTGGGCATGGACATGAGCCCCACGGGCAGGCCAGCCTCAGCGTAGGTGATGGCCGCTTCGATTCCTCCCCGGTCCTGGGCGAGCGGCTGGATGGCGCACAGCAGCAGTGAATGAAGCGGCCTCTTCCTGAGTTCATCCTTGCCACCGGCCACCACAGAAGCCATCTCGATGGCGTACTTGGCCGAGATCTCGTCCATGACCGATTCGGTCTGGACGTGCTTTTCTGTGTTGTTGAAACAAGCTTCTACGCCGTGCAGCGGAGCGGTCGCCCCTTTGTCGTTGGCGCTGACCGTGGGCCATATCAGTGACACGATGGGCAGGAAGTCAGCTACTTTGGCCATGTTCGCCACATCGCTCTTGACCGAGTGCCTTCTTTCTCCGGTTTCCAGGTCCACGATGTTGGGCGCTTCACCGCTGCAGTAGAAATAGGTGCCCTCATGGCCACCGATGTCGGCGTCGAGCTCCGGCCTTCTACCACACAGTGTATATCGCCGCGGGGCTGTTTTGAGAGAATCAGCCACCAACTGAGCTGGAATCTTGACGATCTTCTTGTCAAAATCGACGCTGGCGCCGGCGTCGGCATAGATTGCCAGCGCCTTGTCCGATGGGATATTGATCCCGACTTCTTCCAGGATGTCCCGGGCTGTCTGGTTTATCCCTTTTATCTCCCCATCATCGAGTATGCTGACCTTCAGCTTCGATTTGATGGGTTGAATGCTGGCCCTTGTTTCCGTCAATTTGATCACTTTGAGTACCTCCTCGTGGATTACCTACAGAATAAATCGGATATCAACGAAACTTCCGTGCGTATCGGTTCAAATGTGGCGGAGCTGAAAGCCTCGCCCTCTCACACCATTGCAGATCAGCTGCCGGAATATGAGAGTGTGGGAGCGAG
>JAUVRU010000377.1 GCA_030597485.1 Anaerolineae bacterium | reverse complement strand
GACCGGCGAATTCATCGCCGGTCGGGCTTGGCCGATTTTAGCCCCATTGATGGGGCGCTGCTCCGTCGACCGGCGAATTCATCGCCGGTCGGGCCTCAATCTCCGTCGGGTCTCACTCTCCGTCGGGTCCGCAATCTCCGTCGGGTCCCCCAAAGCCCGCCCTACCACGGCCCAGTCTTGCGCCGTCGGCCCAGCACCCAGCCAGCCAGGCCAGCGATGACGGTGAGCGCCGAGATGACCAAACCCAGCCGCACGCTGGTCGAGGCATACCACACCCTGACGGTGTGGCGGCCGGCCGGGATGGGGACGCCCCGCAGCAGGCCGTTGGCCCGCAGCAGGGAAGCGGGAACACCATCAATGCTGGCCCGCCAGCCGGGGTAGCTGACCTCGCTCAAGACCAACAATCCATCAGCTACCGCTTCCACGTCGACCACGAGTTCGCTGGGGGAGAACCGGGTTACCCGCGCCGTTGAGCCATCCGCGGGCCCCGGAAACGATAGGCCCGGGTCTTGGTTCACTTCGTTCACAACAGCCACACGGCGCAGGTCAAACCCATCCTGGCTCAATCTGGCCAGTGCGGCCTCCTCATCAGTGACGATCTCGATGGCGTGCACCACCCAGGCGCGGGGGAAGGGATCACCCATTCGGTAAACCCGTGTGTGTCCCTCTTCTCCCTCCTCCTGGGAGTACGGTGGAAATACCTGAACCATGCCGGCACCAGCCAGGTCACGATCACTCAACACGTAGTGTACGTTGAGCAGTTGCCACCGGCGCCATTCTGGCACGATGGCCTCGAAGTCCTCAATGGCTGCCAGGTGCAGAGGGGTGTTGCCGGTGATGTCTTGCAGTCCATACACCGAAGCTGCACTGGGCCCGCCAGGCAGCAACCCGGCGCTGGCCAGGCGAACAGGTTGCGGTGCAGACCCAACCTGGTCTCGCAGGTAGTCTGTCAGCGGTGTGGCTGGGAACGCTCCCGACGGCTGCGGAGGCTCCAGGTTGAAGCGCCAGTTGACGCTGAACAGATTGAAGGCAATCCACCCAACCAGCAGCACCATCCCCCAGGGTCGGCGCAGGTGACGCGCTGGGCGTATGGCCAGCAGAATTAGGCTGCCAGCCAGCAACACCAGCCCAAACACGTGATGTCGCAACACACCGGCGAAGAGGTCACGGTGCTCACTTGCCACCCAACCATAGAGGAAGAGTGCGGTCAACGCCAGTCCCACGCCCAGAATGATCCCCGTTCCCCGGGAGAAGCCACGGAACGTGGCCCGTTCCAGCCGGTTCAGGGGCCTCACAAGCACCAGCGCTCCGTAACCGCTCAGCACGGCGGCGCTCAGCGCGTACACCAGGAAGGCTCGTTCCTGGTGGCGCACCACCTCGAAACCAGGCACTGCCAGGTAGAAGAGCGAATACAAGAATGTGTTGCCCCCGAACGCCAGCAACAAGGCCAGCAACCCGGCCAAAGTCCAGAAGATCACCTGACGCCGAGGCTGGCCCAGGGCCAGCGCCAGCCCAATGAGGACCATGGGCAGGATGCCCACGTACGCCGGCGAGCCGCCGAAATAGCCTGGATAGACCAGAGACACCAGCTCGTGCAGCGGCAGGCCGAAGCTGACGGCTTCGTAACTCATATCGGCCCGGGGAGAGCGAACGATAAACTCCAGAGTCGGCAGCCACTGGGCAGCGGTCAGAGAGAGTGTCAGCCCAAGGGTGGCTGCCAGAGCGCCAATGGCGGTCAGCCAATAGCGCCTCGGGGAGAGCCAAGAGTCGGCCCTCGACTGACCCCAGAAGGCGCGCCAGAGATAGAATCCGACCCCGGCGTACAACACATACAACCACGTCTGCGGATGGCCGGGCAACAACGAGAGACCGAGTGCCACAGCTGCCCAGGCGACACCTCCAGCCAGTTGGCGTTTGCTGCCTGTCAGGCTGGCTGCCAGGCTGTCCAGGGCCAGCAGCACCCACGGCAGCCAGGCGCTCACCTCCAGAATGGTCAATTGTTGCACCGGAAAGCCAGTCAGGTAGCCGCTATAGGTGAAAACCAGTGAGACAACCGTTCCAGCCAAGCGGGCGCCGCGTGCCGAGACCCCACTGCCTGGACGGTTCCCGGCATGCAGGGCCAGGCGCTTTCCCAGCAGGTAGGCGCCCACCGCTGCCCACGAGAAACGGAGGATCACCTGCCACTCCAGTGCCTGGAGGGGGAATCCCAGCCCCAACCCGCTGAGCACAAATGCCTCAAGAATCTGAGGCGGATACAGTGCTCCTGATTGAATGTCAGCCAGGGCAGGTTGGCCGCCATATACGGCTGGATTCCACAGGGGGAGATGTCCGGCTACCATCTCGGCTGCGGCGTACGACCGCAGCGGGTAGTATTGCTCGGTGAAATCGCCGGTGGCGATGCTCAAACGGTCGGCAACGTTGGGGGTGATCAGCCGCCAGAAGAAGAGTGCCGGCAATATGGCCAGGACGGCTACGATGACTATGTCAGGCCATTGTCGCCTTAGGGCTTTCCCAACCCGGCGACGCCGCGAAGTGCTCAAGGCGTTCCTCCAATACACAGGACTGGCAGTCCTTCATTGGCGATTCTACCCCAGGATTTGCTGTCGCTGTCGGACTGGATGAGCTTGTGTGAGGACTCGTGACCAGGACTGCCAGTCCTATCAAGCTTTCTGGGCGCGGTGACGACATTCTACTCCAGGTCGCCGTGGCTGGCAACAGGGTGGGCAGAGACTAGAGACTTCCGAAGTCTTAAAGACTTCGGAAGTCTGCCTGAAGTCTGCCTAAAACTCTGGACACACCCGGCCCAAAAAAAGCGACTTGCGCATAATTGGAAAACGAGTATAATCGGGTGGGTGAGACGCTAGAGACCCGTCTCATTTCTTTACATTATGGGACTCCCTCGTCCAGGCGGGCGGGGGATACTGCATTATGCTTGCTCCAAGACCGGCTGAGAAGGGCATGAATCTGTTCTCGCCGGTTGAGGAGACGTTGCGTCCCTCGGACGCAGCGCTATTGGCTCTTGATTGAGAGCCAAACGTGGTGAGGTGATCTATGACAGACAAACCTGTGTTCCTAACCCCAGAAGGCCTGAAGAAACTCGAAGAGGAACTGGACTACCTCGAGACCGAGAAGAGGGCCCAGGTGGCTGCCCGCATTCAGTCGGCCAAAGACGAGGGCGATATCAGTGAGAATGCTGAATACGACGACGCCAAACAGGAGCAGGCGTTTGTCGAAGGCCGTATCATGACAGTGCGGGCCATGATCGGCAACGCCCAGGTCATCGAGGAGAGAGGCCCCTCGGAAGAGGTGCACCTGGGGTCACGGGTGACCGTGCAGGAAGATGGCGTCAGCGGTCCGGAGGTGTACTTCATCGTCGGTTCGGCGGAGGCTGATCCAACCGATGGACGCATCTCCAACGAGTCACCCATAGGCCGGGCTCTGATCGGGCAGCGCGTCCACTCTGTCATATCTTACACGGCCCCGGTAGGGGAGATCCACCTTACCATCCTCAGGATCGAGTGAAAGAACCAGCAGTCAGCGTTCAGCGAACAGCGATTAGCCCATCGAAGCCAGACGAGTGGGCTG
>JAUVRU010000127.1 GCA_030597485.1 Anaerolineae bacterium | reverse complement strand
GCACCAGGCTACCGTCGGACTTAGTCTGGTCTTCTTCTCCATATCGATCGTGAGCGTAGTACTGGCTGCCTGACCTCACCTGCCTGTAGACGGGGAGGTATGTCCCTTCCAATCTTCTCATGGCGGTTTCTGTGTTGAGCACGTCAAAGAGACGAGTGGCTGTTTCCAGCCACAGGGACCGTCGAGAGCGCTCAGAAACACGAGCATTTCGGCGACTTGACACTCTCAACCGTCATAATCCTGCCCCATGGTACAGGGAGATTGTCTGTTTAGGATAGACACGAAATCACCTTATGGGACGTTTCATCCGGTGGCAAGCAGTTATTGCCTTCAGCGGTATTGCCCTAATCGGCGTCTTCCTCTTCTCCATCGCAGCATCACGTACCACGGTGCTGGTCCCCGACGAAGGAGGCATCTACGTTGAAGGGCTGGCTGGCGCCCCACAATACGTGAATCCCCTGCTGGCCCATTATAACCCAGTCGACAAGGACCTCGTCAGTCTCGTCTTCAATGGCCTGACGCGGGTGAACAGCCAGGGTGAAGCGGAGCCTGACCTGGCTCTGAAATGGACTGTGTCGCCTGATAGCACCACATATGTCTTTCAATTACGCCAGGACGTGCAATGGTCCGATGGGGAGCAGTTCGACGCCGACGACGTTATCTTCACCATCAGATTGATGCAGGATCCGGATTTCACCGGCGCGCCATTCCAGGCGAATCTATGGCGCACGGTCACTGTGGACAAGCTAGACGATTACACCGTACGATTTCGGCTCGGTGAACCCTATCCCCCATTTGCAGACTACGCCTCAATAGGCATCCTCCCCGAACATGTGCTCAGGGGCGTCTCAGCTCGTGAGTTGGCTAACCATCCCTTCAATACCCATCCCGTTGGCACCGGCCCTTTCATACTTTCCAGCATCTCCGTCAAGCAGGCCACTCTGATTCCCAACCCCCGCTACTTCCGCAATGAACACCCCTACCTGGATGGGATTCAGTTCCGCTTCTACCCAACTTACGAGCAACTGCTGACTGCCTATCAGGCGGGCGAGATCATGGGCATCAGCTACGTCCCCCCCTATCTCTTCGATAAAGCAGCGAGTCTGACATCGCTCAGTCTGTTTAGCGCTCGTTTGTCCGGTTACCAGATCACATATCTGAATCTACAAGACCCAGACGACAGCCCCTTCTTTCAGGATGCCCGCGTGCGCCAGGCACTTCTCCATGCGCTGGACCGCCAGGCACTCATTGACGACGCTCTAAGGGGACAAGGACTGGTGGCCGATGGCCCTATCCGATCCTGGATGTGGGCCTACGACCCCACGGTGCAATGGCCACAGCACAACCCGGCTCAAGCCCAGGCGTTGTTGGACCAGGCCCAGTGGGTTGACACAGACGGGGATGGGGTCCGAGACAAGAACGGTCAACCGCTGCAATTTGTCCTGTTGACCAGCGACGACCCGGTCAGCTCTATCCTGGGAGGCGATATGGCGGAGCAGTGGGCCGGACAGGGGATTGCGGTCGAGGTTGAAACGCTAGGCGCTGGCCTGGGCGATCGGCTGCGCACGCACGATTTCCAGGCGGTCCTGGTCGAGCTGCTGCTCTCCGGCGACCCGGATCCCTACCCGATGTGGGACCAGACCCAAATCGAAGGCGGCCAAAACTATGGCGGTTGGGACAATCGGCGAGCCAGCGAAGTGCTTGAGGAAGCCCGCCGCGTCCCTACCCAGGACCAACGGAGAGAGCATTACTCCGAGTTCCAGCGGATTTTTGCGGAAGAAATGCCAGCACTGATCATAGCCTACCCCGTCTACACCTATGCCGTAGACCAAGCGATACATCTAGTACAGATTGGCCCCCTAGTGAGCCCCTCAGATCGTTTCCGCAACATCGCCGACTGGTATATGAACACCCGTCGCGTGATCATAGCTGAAGCACGCCACCAAACCCCTGTCCCCTGACAGAAACCAGGGCGGCGAGGAATCTCTCGATACTCCCAGCAAAAGCCGTTATAGCTATTGACATTATGTCAAAAGTTGGGTATAATAGGCTTGTAGACATAATCTGTCAGCACGTGCATTGTTCCCAGCAGAAGACAAACCCGCTTTCTTGGGGATAACGGGTTCGTGCAGGCCAGCCGGAGCGACGTCAATATATTTATGAGCACACAGTCAAAGAAGAAACGCGCCCCTCAGTTCTCCCTAACCAACTTCCTCATCGTCATCCTCGTTACTATCGCTTTGTTCCTGATTGTGGACTTTGGCTGTCGAGCAGCTACCAACTACAGGATCAACAACGAATCAGAACGCCTGAGAGACGGGGTGGCTGACCTAAGAGCTCGCCATGAAATGCTCAGGAAACGTCTCGAATACGTGCAAGGGGACGCGTATGTCGAGGAAATCGCCCGAACACAACTCAAGTGGACTCGACCGGGAGAGACAGTAGTGGTAGTGGTTACCCCCGCCGGGACTCCGCCAGATCCTGCAACTGAGGTGGCCCCCCTCCCTGACCGTCTGTCAGCCCCGCAGTCAGACTGGCTTCCCTGGTGGCTCCTCTTCTTTGACACCGTCCCACCCACCGACGTTTTCTAATGCGAAAAAAGGCGCGGACACATACCGCGCCGGGCAGGCTGGGCTGCCCATCTTCCTCAACGCCCTATCGAGTAGCCCCGCCTGTGGTTGCAGGGGTCTTCACCGCATCGTCGTCACGCAGCACACCCTTCTGACTCTGTTGAGCAGATTGAAGGCCAGATTCTGCTTAAAGCCAACTGCCATGGCCACCAAGAACAGGATTCCCGTGGACAGGACATTAGTGACCGTTTCGGCATTGCTCTCTGGCAGGCCAGTTGGAGATAATCCCAGCGCCCTCATCGCCACAAACACAGTCAGGTATATCACGCTGCCCAAGAGCATGCCCATAAATGGCTTTGCAAAGTAGGACAACACATGCTTGCTGTCGAAGCTGCGATCACTCACGCACTTGAAGACGTGGTACAACATGGCCGCCACGCCACCAATTCCACCGAAGAAAAGCGTCCGCAGAAATATCTCAGGATTGATGAATGAGTCGGTGAATCTGGACAGGTTCAAGCGGAGCAGCACCCATGTAGGGTTGAAGATCAAATAGATAAAAAGGATGAACCAGATCACTCCCCATGCTATGATGAGGATAGGCACTCTTGCCTGCTTCCTGCTATCATCTGCTCGATCCAGACGAGCGCGTACCTGCTCCACGCACCACTCAGCCCGGGCCAGTTTTTCCAGCTCCCGATACATGACGATCACGCGAGCCTCTTCCAGGAGATTTTGGCACCAGCTGGTGATGTCCTTGTTGACACTCACGTTCTCCCGAAGGATTCGGTCGTACAGCGATTGAATGTTCTTGTCGAGATCGGCCAGTCTCTCGTGCACGTCCTGCCGCCGCCGCATCTCAGTCTCTTCCTCATCTGTCAGCTGAACGCTCCTGGGCGGACCCTCGCCCCCCTCCATCCCCGCAGCGTCACCAGCCTGCGGCATAGGCAGTAGGTCATCCTCTTGTGCCGCCACAGGCGCGTGCACTGATTCTGCTACGGGTGACCACACAGACGATCTCTCAACAGGCAAAGGTGCGAGGGGAGAGGTCGGCGGTTGGTCAGCGGGAACAGCAACGAGCTCGGACGGTGCGGAAGATGTAGCAGGGGACCGCGCCGCAACCGGTGGGGGCGCAGGAAGGGGACGAGGACCCGTTGCTGATACAGGACATATCCACTCAGAAGCCGGCAAAGGTCCGGTATCGGAAGCCAGTCTGGCGGATCGCGCAGATGCGGCATCTTCCCCCGTTGCCGCCTTGGCCTCCACACTCAGCAGTTCGTCTATCTCACTCTCCCTGTCGGCCTCCGCCACTTCGTGCGGCAAATCCGCATCCCCCGCAGCGGCAATACCTACAGTCCCAGCATCGCCCTTTGACCTGGCCCACAGAGCAGAATTCTCGCCGGCGCCCGTGCTCATTTCGCCGTCGCTCCCGCGGCGTCCCAACCCCAGGATTTGCCGCCCTCGCTCTTTCAGGCTGGTTTTGACTCTGACCATTGAGCATCTCCTGCGTCTGCTTAATCGACAAGCGGTCGTTGAACTGTGGTCAATTATACCATACATAAGTAGATTTGTCACTATGATTGGAATACACTCGACGTAAGTCAGGTGACCATGTGCGTGGTTGCCCGGCGTCATCGGGTATGCTATACTCCCGCCGGGTGTCAAGGGTTATGACAAACCAGCAACGATTACGCATCACTTTTGGCAAGGGGGACTCTATCAAATACATCTCCCACCTTGACCTCTGCCAGGGCTGGGAACGGGCTCTGAGACGTGCCGGAGCACCCCTTGCCTATTCCTCGGGCTTCCACCCCCAGGCCAAGTTACAGTTAGCAGCTGCGCTGCCGGTAGGCTATACCAGCACAGCGGAAGTGCTGGATATCATCCTGGCCGAAGTGGTTTCTCTTCAGAGATTCGGGCAGCGGCTACCCCCAGTCCTGCCCAAGGGACTGCTGTTGGTTGATGTAGCCGACATCGATATCAGGTTCCGCTCGCTGCAGTCTACGTTGCGCCAAGCTGAGTACCGGGTGACTGTGGAAACCGCAACTTCGGCCAGTGATATCACCCGGCGCATCGTCAGATTTCTGGCTGCTGACCGATTTGAGCAGCAACGGGTGCGCAAGCAACGTACCGAGACCATTGACCTGCGGCCGCTTGTGCACGATGTACAACTGGAAATCGCCAACCGAGGCGAGGTTACCCTATTCATGAGAGTGAGCGCAGGCCAACACGGAAATGTGCGTCCCGGCACTGTCCTGGCGGCACTGGGACTAGACGCTGCTCACACACAGACAGAGCGAACAAAACTCCTTTTTGGATTTGACACGCAATAGGCTTCTGGCTATAATCATGGTTTGTGAGACTGAGCCTGTACAGGCCATCTCATCCAGATAGGATGGAGGCATGCATGTACGCTGTCATAAAGAGCGGCAGTAAGCAATACCGTATCAGCGAAGGCGACGTGATTAACGTCGAGACACTGCCAAATGCGGTGGGCGATGAAGTAGAACTTGACCGGGTGTTGCTCATTTCTGACGAGTCAGGGGTAAAGGTGGGACAGCCGTTGGTCAAAGGCGCCAAAGTTCTGACCCGCGTCGAGGCGATTGAGAAAGCTCGCAAGATCCTGGTCTGGAAATATCGACCCAAACAACGGTATCGCCGTCGGCGAGGGCATCGGCAGACATACACGCGGCTGCGGATCGAGAAGATTGTTCAATAGCTGTACTGCGAACATCTGACACGTGGAGAACGATAATGGCACACAAAAAAGGTGGTGGTTCCAGTCGCAACGGACGAGATAGCGAGTCCAAACGACTGGGAGTAAAGAAATACGGTGGCGAGGTGGTACGTGCCGGCAATATTCTGGTGCGTCAGCGTGGCACCCGCATCCAGCCAGGCACCAACGTTGGACTGGGACGCGACCACACGCTCTTTGCCATCACTGATGGCATTGTGAAGTTTGAATATGTGCGACGTGACAAGAAACGCGTCAGTGTCTACCCCTCCTGAGAGGGAATGACTGGCAGAATGTGCTCGGACCAGATGGTGCATCTCCTGGGCACACAGAGCCATGTCCTGGAAAGGTTATGATTCGAGCGATGAAGGAAGGCATTCATCCCAAGTATTACCCTAACGCTAAGGTCATATGTAGCTGTGGTGCCACATGGATGACCGGCTCCACGGTGGAGGTCCTTCGCACTGATGTGTGCTCTTCGTGTCACCCCTTTTTCACCGGAGAACAGCGTATCGTTGACACGGCAGGGCAGGTAGATCGCTATCAGAAGCGAATGAAACGGCAATCCTTGTTTGAGGCCGACCAGAAATCCCGCGACGCCATGGCCTCGCGCCAGCAGGAAGAGATGCTGCTCAATCAACAGATCGAAGCAATGGAACTGAGCGACCGGGTGCGAAAGACACTCATGGACTCCGGCATCGTTCGCATTGGCGATTTGGTGGAGAAGCTGGAAGCGGGCGACCAAGAGCTGCTGGCACTGGGAGGGTTCGGGCCGAAAGCGTTGGAGGAAGTCAAAGAACGGTTGCAGATGATTGGCCTGATTCCCGATGAGGGTTAAGGTTTCCCAATGCCCGGTCCTGTGCAATCCAACGTGACTCGAGCGGGCATTGGTGCTCGGACTATGACGGAGCGTGAAAATGCGTGTCCTGTGCCCTGCGGGCACACCAGGGCAGATGCAAGCATCTGCCTTTCTTCGTAGTTTGGGGGCGTTCCATGTACTATCGCTACGACGGCGGCTGGATTGAGAGGATCTGCGGCAGTATGTTCAGTGGCAAGACGGAGGAGCTCATCCGACGACTGAAGCGCGCCGTCATCGCTCGCCAACAGG
>JAUVRU010000190.1 GCA_030597485.1 Anaerolineae bacterium | reverse complement strand
TGTTTGGGATCAAACGTATAGCCGGGCAGATAACGATTGACGACATCACCGATAGCCCGCAACAGCGGTTCATCTGGAAGCAGCTCCACGGTGGCCGCCAGATCATCTTCGTCCAACGTGAAATACTCTTGCCAGGCGGACTCTCCCACAAACGGCAGCGAAGCAGCCCAACGCTGGCGTCTGTGTTCCTTGCACTCCAACTGCCAGTCCCCGCTATGCCGTTTCACCGCGAACGTGGTCGCATCGCACGTGGGGCACGCCAGATATCCATCCTCCGCGCCCGGTTCAGAACTCTCCACGGGGACCTGTATCCGCATCCAACGGCTCATCTTGGCAGCCAGCTCCAACGCGGGACTGCCAACCGGTTGATACGCCAGCAGAGGCGCCTGCTTCACCGTCAGCAAGGCAGAGATGATCTGCAGGATAGTCTCTCGCTGCCCGGTGTTGAACTGGGCCAGCTCCGGCGACTCCACCAGACTGCGGGTTTGCACGTAGGCCGGCGCGTTGGGCCGAAACTCGTTCAGCACGCTGACAAGCTGGCCCAGGCGATCCAGTGTCCAGGCACGGAACTGGCTGGCCTTCAGCGTGCCCGCCAAGCTCAGAGCGCCCCGGTCACAGCGAATCGTCAGCGTGGTCTCCTTCTCGTCGTCGATGACCTCCCGATACCTGAGGCTGCGCACTTCAGGGTAACGATCTTCCAATTCCTGGTACCCCTTGGCATATGGATTGTCGTCCGCCACGGTCAGCCAGCGGAAACGCCCCGGCCCCGGGTCGGGATCGTGGAGACGACCAGCGCGGAAGGAGTCTCGCAGAAGGAAAGGCAAGGCGTTCTTGAGCTGTTTCGAGATGACCAACGCGGCCAGGTAGATACCGGCTCCCTTTTCAATGCCCCGCTTCAGGGCTTTGAGCACCTCGGCGTTGCGCGCGTGGATGATGACATATCCCTCGGACGAGTTGACCCAGAAGAACCCGTACAGCGTCTGGTATGTCGAGACGGCATTTTGACTTGCATCAATGAAATCCATCCGTATCTGGAATCGATAAGTGCCCTCCACGATTTCCGGCCGTTCGGGAAGCGAGACCAGATCGCTCAATGCCAACCGGCGCATGCGTGGCAGGCCGCCCTCGCGCGCGATGTTGAATACCTCCAGTTCCGCCTCGAATCGCTGGCGAAATCCCTGCAATGCCTGGCGCCCCAGAGTCGATTTGTCAAAGAGATGGACGTAAAATGACGGATTGCTTCCGTAACGGTACTCTTCGAACAGCTCCCTGATCTGCTCGTCGCTGATTTCCGGGCAGGCGTCGATCAGGCTGGTCAACTGCTCACGGTTCATGCGCTGCACTGCGTGCCGGATATGATGCAGCTTGCGATTCAGGATGGCTCCAAATCGCTCGCGCATCACCCGTTCCGCGTTTTCGTCCTCCAGCAACCTGTACATCGTCTGGCGCAAGGCGAACACGGGAATCTGTTGTAGTTGCTGTATCCGTGATTCAGATTGGTTCACGATGAAACCTCCTGAATGGGCCCTCTCTTGAAGGAGTGAGTCAGACATCGTGTGGGTCTCCCGGAGGTTATGCACCCGGCTTTGGGCATTCTGGGTGATTTGGAGTTCTCGCAGCCCATGTGAGCGTCAGAGAGGCCCAGGGCCAACGCCTGATTGGGCTGGTGTCCAACCGGTTTCTCTGTCATCTATCCCAGCCTGCGTACGCTGACACCGGTTACCGTTCCCCCCTCGCCCACCACGTCCACTTTCTGGTCAGACCTGATTTCTCCTTCAACAAGTTTCTCGATTCTGGCACCTGTGGCTTTGCCCCCTTTGGCAACCTTGGCGATCTCCTGGCTGACCTCGACACCGGTGTGGGGTGCTTCGATCACGTCCACTCCTGTCAGCTCGTCATATAGCTCCTTGGCTCGCTGCCACACGGTCACCCGCTGACGATCTCGCAAACCCTCCAACGTTGGATCGGCAGCCACCTCGGGGAAGACTATGCCATCGGCCGAACGCATGTAGAGCACAGGCACACCCCAATCAACGTCATCCCTGACACCCCGATTGAGGATGGTCAGCCGCCCGGCCATCACGGCCTCATCCAGCGACAGGCCAGCAGACAGCGCCTGATAGAAACGGCTGGCGAACGCAATGGCAGCGTCGTCAAACACGGAGTACTGCATTGCCACTGCTGCCGGGATGCCAACACGCATCAGCGCTGGCGCCACCCCGCTCCAGGCGTTCACCCCGTCCCGGCGACCGGTCTCGCAGCCACCCAGCACCACCACACGCACGCCGGCACCACGCAGCGTCAGCGCCAGGTTCTCAACCGGCAGCGGCACATTGTTGCCGGCCGCGTCCTCCAGAAAGATGACACCGCTACCGTATGTCTCGTTTCCGCCCTCCCAGAAGAAACCACCATGCCCGGCGAAGTGAAACATGTGCGCCCCCCGGCAGGCGGATTCCAGTTTCTCCACCGTCAGGTTCTCCACGAAGGTGACATTCAGGCCCTCAACCCCATCCAGCGCTTTTTCGATGAAGGCCCGCTCCGCCTTGAGATTGAGCGGTGGGACTTCCGCTGGCGATGCAAAACCCACCACCAGCTTGAGCGGAAGCCGGGCCGCCACCGAACCGGGCGCGATGGGAATGGCCTCATGGCGAACAATCGAGATGCGCGGGTCCAATGCCAGGAAGCCATAGTGCGCTCTGTCACTTCCAGCTCGGGGCAGATGAACGTACTCCCACGGCAGGTTGGCTACCCGCAGATCGTCCAACACTAACCGCAGGCGCAGGCCCCGGCCGGCACCCATTCCATCCAGACTGCTCAGCAACATCTGGCGCACTGTGGGCGGCAACAACAGGTCCGCCAGGGCCTCGCCCAGCCCCATCAGCTCAGCCGGCGACACTCGCTTGCGTTCCAGGTTGCGCAACGGGCGTGCCAGGGCGACCGGGTAGGTCACACAGTCCGGGTTGCGCATCCGATCCATTGGCGAGCCGGTGACCTCTACCTTGAACTGTCCGTCCTGCCAGTCGCGGGTGCGGATGGTGAAATCCGCATATTTCATAACGCCCTCCTCGAGCGGGGCAGTATGGCACAAGAAAAGCGCCTATCTGGACAGACCAGATAGGCGAACACCATATCCGCGTATTAAGCGAGTGAGCCAGGCGGGGACCGAAAGACGAGCATCCCATATCTTGCCTGCCCTGACGTGACCGGAACTCTTCCAACTTTGCATAATATGATACCACAGTTTTTTACATAATGCAAGTGGTCTGGGTTAATCATCAGCACTCTCATTTGCCGTATGACGGGAACTCAGGCAAAATGCCATTGATGCTGCCTCTTGCCAATCCTACCTTGGTGCATTCCCCATCACCGGGGCTTTTTTAGCCGTTGGATGGGTTGCCCGGCGCGGGCAGATCTCATTGGCAGCACAGGTTTTCCTGGACTCAGATCTGTATGCTTGGAGGCGAAATGATCTCGACCAATAGGGTCTACGTTGAAACGAACCGACGCCTGTGGGACGGATGGGCCAAACTACACGCCAAATCAGACTTCTACGACCTCGAGAGATTCAAAACTGGGAAGACAACCCTCAAGTCCGTCGAGCTGGAAGAGCTCGGGGACGTTGCCGGGAGATCCCTTCTCCACCTGCAGTGCCATTTCGGCATGGATACACTCTCGTGGGCCAGAAGAGGAGCCCAGGTGACCGGGGTGGACTTCTCTCAGCAAGCCATCTCGCTGGCAAGATCACTCAGTGAAGAGCTGAAACTCAGCGGCGAATTCATTTGCTCAGACATCTTCGAACTGCCTGAAGTGTTGGACCGGCAGTTCGATATCCTCTTCACCTCGTACGGCGTACTGGAATGGTTGCCGGACCTCCAACGTTGGGCCCAGCTGGTAGCCCGCTACCTGAAGCCTGGGGGTACGTTCTACATGGTGGAGTTTCACCCGTTCGTGGGCATGTTAGACGATGATGCCGGCCAACGGATTGAGTACGACTATTTCTTCAGCGCGGAGCCAATACGATCTGAGGAACAGGGGTCGTACGCCGACCCTGAGGCTGACTTCTCACATACCTCGTACGTATGGGCACACAGCCTGGGAGAGACCGTCACTGCCCTCATTTCTGCCGGGCTCAGGCTTGACTTCCTGCACGAGTTCCCTTACAGCGTCTACAACTGCTGGCGATTTTTCGAAGAAAGGGCACCCGGGAAATACGAGATAATTGACAGCAAGCACGCTATGCCACTCATGTTCTCCATTCGAGCTACTCGCTAGAACAGAAGGCACAGGAGGCTGCAGACCAGGACGAATAGTCGCCTCGGCAAGCCCTCTGCCCAGAGGGCACATATCCATTGTCAGCAGATTCACAGGTCTGGGAAGACGTGCATGAGCGAACCTCAGCACCGTGGGTGTCAAGGCAAGGCGTGGCATACCGGTGAGCCCCGGGAGTGGCTGTCGGCATTATGCCACGCCCTGCCCATATCGCTGTTCGTGCTCGGCCTGTTCTACTACTGGTTTGCGATCGCCGATCGCTATGCGGTTTTCCTGTACGGGCACCTGGGCGCTACCCCTTTCGACCGGGTCACTAGCAGCCGATACTGGATGGCAGGACTGGTTGCCTCCGGGGCCTTGCTGGTCATCTACACAGCCGTGAACTGGCTGCTGGGTCGCCTGGCGATCTTGCGGCATCAGACCTGCCGGCCGCCTGCGTGGTGGCGCGTCTGGCTGGTGTGTGTTGCGCCCCTGACTGTGGGGATCCCACTTATCACGACGACCTGCAACTGGCCCACATTGCCGCCCTCCCTTGCCCTTGCCTGCACCGTGGCCACACTGCTGGGACTGGCGCTGGCCATGTGGCCCGGTTCACTGGCCGCCCTACACCCTGAGGAACTGACCTGGCTCGCATTCGACGGGGTGGGATTGGTGCCCAGCCTGCTGTTGCTGCTAGCGATCGAGGTACCAAGAACGAGCGGCATCATCAGTGTTGGCACTGCCTGGTCGATAGCGATCGGCAGCACAATTGGGGGACTGATCTGGCTGCTCATCATGACCGGCCTGCGCCGGTGGCGGCGGAAGCCGGTGCCCAGTGCTGGCACGCTGCTGGTGGCCGGACTGTGCTGGGGCTATCTCCTGCTGCCGTTGGCACACCATCTGTTGGCAACACCGCCGGGATACCGCTACATCACCGCCGCCTCCAACTTCTCTGCGTTCAACGTGGGCATCCAGTTGTTGGCCTGGTCTGTAACCGTAGCCCTGGCCATTGGGATCACACACTGGCGCCGGAGATTTCGATGACCTGGTTCATCCTTGCTTGTCTCTTATTGACACAATATCAGATGGACTTTGTCCATTCGAGGAGTTTGCATCCCCAGATGCAAATGTGGCCACGAGAT
>JAUVRU010000461.1 GCA_030597485.1 Anaerolineae bacterium | reverse complement strand
GTCAGGGTTGAAGGGCATGTTCCAGGCAGCGTTGAAGTAGATGGCGTTGGTGAGTACCAGCCGCGTGAGGGGAGTGATGACATTCGGCGGGATCAGGTCCTCTATCCTACCCTCCGTCTGCTCGCTGACCCAATCGTTGATGGCCACCCGGGACGCTTCAGGGTCGCCTGCGAAATCGAGGAGCCTCAGCCCGGCACCATAGTTCTCCGCCAGCACGTCCAGGAATTCTGCAAGGAAGTCGTTGCCCCTCTGTCCCCAGATTGCGTTGACGACATTCAGGCGGAAGCCATCTCCATCCGCCCCCTCGGCCCCTTCACCCCGGCTGGCGAGTTCGACGTCCAGGCCGTTGAAGGCAGGATGCAGGCGGTCCTGCGGGAGGGTGAAATCGAGGGTGTCCGCCATCTGCAGTTCCGTCTCGCCGCGGGCGCCAGCGTAGGTCATGGCCAGGGCGAGCGAGATGCTATGGGGCGAGTAAAAGAGATTGTCGTTCTGCTCCCTGAGGATCTGATAGAGCTCGAAGGCAAATGCACTGTTTCCTCCGACCAGCTCCGCCCCATCGGAAACGGGTACGTCAGGTGACATCACCCGCTCCTTGTCCGACGATGTGTTGTCCCCCGTTGGCTGACCGCCTCCCGAGACATCGCCCGGACCGCTGCAGCCCACCAGGGCCATGAGGGCACTCACAAGCAGTGCACCCCGTATCAAATCGTTCATCGATCTCCTCCTTCTCTCGCGTGGATAGGCTGGCAATCGGCCTTGCTGCGTTTTAGACGGACGCGGAGGTGAAAAGGTTCCGCCTCAGTCTGCAGGCAGGCGGTGTTTAGGTGAGGTGTGTTCCGACCACCGTCGTGTGCCGCAACACGTGGGCCAATGCCCTGGCGGTGCCAAGAGGATACAGACGGGTTTGACCATCCACTGTCTTGCCACCTGCCACGACGTGGGTACCTTCCTCAATCAGTTCGGCTAGCGTCGGTTTCCGCTCCGGCCCTCGTATCACCTGCTCGGCCGTCATCGCGATGACGGCGAGGAAGAACAGATAGCGCCCTTCCTCGTCCTGCATAGCGAGACCTGTGCCGGCCTCCACTTCTCCGGCCGAGTCCGCAATCGTGCACATCACAGCGATCTGACTCCCCCCGCTTTCTGTCTCCCCGAGGTATAGCCGATGAAAGCCAGTTGGATCAACAGGATGGCGGACCAAATCGCGACCTGGGGCCACGAAAAGTGTGCACCCCCCACCAGAGTACCGATGGACGAGCCGACAGCCCAGACCAGGGGCCACAGGATCAGCAGGTTGGAGGTCAGGCGGAAGATGATAGCGTAGATCAGCCCCGCAACCAGAAGCACCAGCAACCCGCTAGGCGGATAGGTGCCAATGTGGTAGGCAGCAAAACTCAGGCCCGCCAGCAGCACCCCCGGCACGATGCCAAAAGCGCGATCGTAGCGCAATTGCAGCCAACCGAAGACAAAGAACGGTTCCCATAGGAGCACCGCGTTGAAAAGCAGGTGTGGTAGCCAGTCAATGCCGGTTACCATGGCTCGCAGTCGGAAGGAGAAAAGAAGGGCAAGCCCAGCACCGATGAGCAAGCTGGGAAGCCAGCGTCGTGTGGTGATACCCAATTCGCTCAGTGGCTGTCTGCGGTGGTAGGCGATCCACCACACGGGCAGCAACACATTCACGACCAAGTTGGTCAGAATCGCCATCACGCCGACCACTGCCAGCAGATTGGGACGAAGCCAATGGATCGTGGCATAATAGGCCCCGGCCATCCACAACACCGTAGCCAGAGCCAGCACGGTGTCACCGCCGGGCGCCCACTTGAACCAAACCCGTCCGGCGCGGTGCCCCTGTTGAACAGTTGTTTCTGCCTGCATCGTCTCACACCTCGTTTCTGCGTTGCAGTAGACGCACGATTCCCGCGACGAAATTCACCCTGGGCACCCTCTGCCCATAACACTCGTACTCTCTACCAAACTTCTCGACGTTGAGTTGGTCCGCTTTGGGCAAGATCCCAAAGTAGACCAGCAGGATGGCCAGGATGCCCATCATCGTGCTAAGGCAGTGTTGAGCCAGCAGCATGAAGAACAAGCTCAGCAGCATGAAGGACAGGTACTGCGGATGCCTGACGATGGCATAAAGGCCCCGGTCCACGACCCTCGTCGTGTGCGTATAGCTCTGCCCTTTCGGCACACCCCCCAGTCTGCGCAGGGTGACCATAGGCAGCAGGCCAAAGATGCACATGACCACCCATGTGATCCAGGCAAGAACCGTGAGCACCTGGTTCCCATCCTGGTCGTAGACAAAGAAGCTCATTGCCGTCTGGACGACGATCAAGACAATCCAGAGGGGCCAGGCAATCGGCGAGACAGCCTTTTCCAATCGTTCCATCTATAGTCTCCGTTTCCAATATGCGCTTCACCCTGCGCTGCCCGTTTGCCGGTCGGAACCCGCCGAGAGAGCTATCTGTTTGGCAGGCACGATCAACTGCAATCGCCCCAAGTTGATAACGCCTCTCCCTCAAAGGCAGGTTCCCGCTGATAGCTGAGTGCTTTTGTTCACGCCTTCTTCTGTGAGAGATCGCCACCCAGCAGCAACCGCACGATCCCTGACAGGAAGTTCAGCCCGAGTACACGTTGCATGTAGCAGCGGTAGCCATCGCCGAACTTCTCGACGAGGGATTCGTCAGCCCTGAAGGCATCCAGGTAAGTCAGAAACATGGCAGGAATGCCGAGGGCGACGATCAGCCAGTGTTGCGCGATCAGCATGCACGCTACATTCAGCAGCATTCCCGCCAGAAACTGCGGATGCCGGACAATCGCGTAGACGCCGCTATCGACCAGCACGGTGGTCCGCATGTAGCCTTTGCCCGCCGGCACGCCACCCTTGCTGCGAAAGGTGATAATCGGCAGGATGCCAAAGACGGCCGAGAGTGCCCAGAGGACAGAGCCCACCACTCGCAGTGCCTGTAGCCCGGGCTGGTTGTAGAAGAAGGTCAAGACAATCTGCGCTACCGTCAGAATTCCCATGATCGAACCCGTAATCAGAGGGTTTACGCTGTAGAGATGGCTCTTCAAT